>JASMHR010000016.1 GCA_030750665.1 Candidatus Poseidoniaceae archaeon | reverse complement strand
GATAATGACAATGATGGCTGGTCAGATGCAGAAGAATATCGTCTTGGAACCGATGCATTCAGTTCATCTGAGAAGCCAGTGGATTCATTTGAGGTGGTTTTGCCTGGGACAGAGATTGGATTGGGCGCATGGGATATTGTAGGCATCATGTTAGGATTGCCAATGGCCACCTGGTTCATATTTGGATTGCTCACTCGACATCAACGCGGTGAGAGATTTGCTGAGCGATTGCGCCGTTGTCAGAATCTCATCGACCTTGAAGATGCTAGCAAAGATTACGAAACAGCACTGAAGTACCGATTATTGGGATCACATCAAGGTCTGATGCTGGAGCGTGTGCGCTCTAATGTGGAGAATGATTTGCAGGAGAGTGAATTAGGACTCTCGCCTGAGGCTATGAGTGGATATTCTGGCCCTTCTAGAGAGATGATTGGAATAGTTGATGAGAATGGATGGGAATGGTTGGAACATGATGATGACAACTGGTACCGAGATCAATCTGATGGCCGTTGGCATCCGTGGAATGAGTGAAGGTTGGCCAACTCTCATAAGCCACATTACTTAGCAGCAGCCATGCCCGGAACTACCAGAGTAGAGATTCGAACACTCAAAGTGGGAAGATATCTATGTGTTGATGATCAGGCATACAAGATTCTTAGCATCTCAAAATCCAAACCTGGCAAGCATGGGAGTGCAAAGGCCCGAATAGAATGTGCCAATATCTTCACCGGCCAGAAGATAAGCCATGTGGGCAGCGTTACTGATTCGATCAATATTCCAATGATAGAGAAAGGAAGTGCGACGGTCACTCATCTTGAAGGGAATGATGTTCATGCCATGGATTCCAAGACCTTTGAGATGTTGGTATTGCCCATGGAGTCTGAACTCAATATCGTTTCTGGCGGTGAAATCCAATGGATGGAAGCGCTTGGGCGCTACAAGATAATTCGTGATCATTGAATTATTTCTCGATTCGTGCGCCCCGTAGGGGCGCATTGCATAGATATTGTATTGAAGTCATTCTGCTTCGAAGACCTGCGGTGGACGCATTGGTGTTTTGATGGGAGTCAAGAGAAGTGCATACCGTCAACCCGTGACCGCTCAGGGTTTGAAGGCCATCGAGAAGGGTGAATTGACTTGGCTCGATGACAATATGTACAACAATATCAATACAGGTGTACTCGAGCAATATCTAGAGGAGAAGAATCTCGAGGAGGCTTTCGAGATTAGCCATTGGAGCACCAAGAAAGTACTCGTTGGAATAGCCATTGGTGCAGTATTCTCTGGAGTGACAGCATACATTGGACTCAAACTAGGTCTGGCGATATCTGCTGCTTGGTATATCGCATATCTTCTTGGAATGGCATTGAAGTGGTCTCCTTCAGAGGTCAATATCGCAACTTCGGCGACAACCGGAGCTACTCATGCTTCAACAGGATTCATCTTCACCTTCCCGGCTATTTTCCTGTTGGCTCAGACTGGCCCTTCAGCTAGATATCTAGTGGGTGGAGAGGCCTTGATCAGTTCGCCTGATGTATGGCAATTGGCCTTCATCGGAATCATCGCCAGTATGTTCGCAGGTTTCCTTGGAGTCATGTATTTCATCATTTTCAGAAGAGTATGGTTGGTCGAGGACCCCCTCCCTTTGCCCGGTTTTGAGGCGACTCTGAAGATGTTGGATATCGCAAGTGACGTCAATGTGGGGGCGGTTGAACATGCTCAAGATTCGCTGAAGAAAGTTGGAGTCTGGACCGTATTGACCATGGGCGCTTTGTTCATCATCGAATATCCACTGATATGGATAGATGATCGACGAATGGCATTGATGGATTATCTCGCAGAGACCTTTACTATCAAGGGGTATGGACTGGCCAATATCTATTCTCACAGCGTCATTCATCAGCCTGCAGGAGTATACGATTCAGGCCCCGCTGCTGGGCAATCCAAGCACGTTACTCAATATCCATACACATGTGATGGTATCAGCCCTACGGACTCTGAATGGGCAACAACATTCCCAGATGGATGTAAGGAATCTGATGCGGTCTGGAACCCATTTGCATACACTTGGGTTGGTGTCTATCTGACGCCCTCGATGCTGGCCATTGGTTGGTTCATGCGTTTGCGAGTCGCATTATTGGTCAATCTCGGGACCATCGTTGGTTGGCTATACCTCGTACCTCTTGTCATCATTTTCAATTATCCAATCTACGATGCAGGCTTACAGGAGAATGTACCGATTCTTGATTATGCTGCAGCCAGTGGAGAGGCTTCTCTTTCGATAATCGCATGGTCCAAGGTGATTCGTATGATTGCCATTGGCTCAATCGTTGGAGGTGGGCTGTTTGGTTTGGTCAAGATGTGGAAGACCTTTGCCACGATTGGCGGAGATATCGCCAATGCATTCCGTGGTGAAGCAGGCCAAGAATACATGCCAGGGAAGGGCTGGTATGAGTGGCCATTGAAACATATTCCGATATTCATGCTGATAACAGCTGCAGCGATGGTCTTGATTTTCGTGGTCGGTGGTTTCGGAGTCATGCCTGCAATCATCTTCGCATTGATTCTGTTGTTAACCACCTTCCTGTTGGGTGCTATTGCGGTCAGGGTGATGGGTGAGACGGGAATCGAGCCGGTCAGTGGAACTTCATTCATCGTATTGTTGATGCTGATGGGATTGTTCCTGACTTTCGATGATGCATTGGGATTGTCTGGCCAAGAGGCGATACTGCTTGGTTTGGTAGGGACAACTGTATTTGGTTCTGCAATCTCCATGTCTGGAACCGTTGTTTCTGATTACAAGAACAGTCTATACATCGGCAATCGCCCTTATCATATTTCCAAGGGGAATATCATCGGTGTTGTTCCAGGATGTATTCTTGGCGCAGGGGTTGCTATCTTTCTGTCAAAGATGTTGGCTGATGGGACCATTGATCTTGCCGCTCCACAGGCCAATGCCTTCGCTACTTTCACTGTCCTCCTTTCCGAGGGTCAAGGGGCTATGATGCTACTCAGTCTCGGCTTCCTCTTGGGTGCCTTTGTTGAATGGTCGACAGGAATGGGTACCTCATTTGGTCTTGGAATGTATCTAACTGTTCCACATACTCTTCCTATGTTGATTGGTGGCGGCGCCCGTGATTACTGGGAAGCCAAGCGATTGAATCCAAAGATCGACAAGATACGCGAGGAAGAGGGTGCTGTAGTGGCAGAGAAACGCAGAGCGTTGATACTGCTTGGAACATTCATGATCGCAGCCGGATTGCTGACAGGCGAAGCCTTCTTCGGAACTGAATCTTCGGTCTTTGCTTTCGTCGATACCATTGGTTTTGAGCCACCTTCTTTTGGTCAAGAAGAAATTGATGGAGTAATGGCAACTGTGATGACCGATGTTGGAAACCCCTCGTACGTAGATAGATGGTTCTCAAACAGCGCTGCACCAGGTTGTGAACTCTATGAGGGTGTAGGAAAGGGCGAATGTGGTTCGATCATCGGCAGTTCATGGCAATATCTCCGCCTCTTCGGTTTCCTTGCTCTCAACGTCATATTGGGTTGGCTCATATTCGTATTGTTCAAGCGAGCAGGAATCATCGGCGGCGACGATGTCGAGGATGCCAAACTGTCAGCATGAGGTGAATTGGTGTCAGAACAATCAGTGCCTCTAAGGGCATGGTTGATTCTTGGAACTGATCTTCTTGCAGTCAGCAGTGCTGGTGCAGTATTCGAGATGATGGAAGGCCCTGGTCCATTGCTTAAGGCAGGTTGGCGACTGCAAGCGACCGCATTGTTTCTCCTGCCTGGATTCATGATTCAATGGAAGTCTGCAGATGAGGAGATGAAGAAACAATACAAAAGCAGCAAAGTGATGTGGATATTACTCGGCTCTGGTCTGTGTTTAATGATACATTTCGGCTCGTGGGTATGGTCATTGGATGAGACAACTTTGACTCATAGTCTGTTGTTTGTAACGGCTCATCCGTTGGTGATCATCGTCGGCCTTTGGCTACTGGGAAGACCTGCTTCCCGCAATGAAGCAATCGGGGCAATCGTTGGTTTCACAGGTGCTGCAATAGCCATCATGGGTGCTGGAAGTGAGACCGGAGCCTCGGTGGTCGGAGACTTGCTTGCCTTCCTTGGAGCGGTATCGGTTGTTGGCTATCTTGCGGCAGGAAGAGTTCTGCGCTCGTGGATGCCATTGTTTCTCTACGCTTTCCCAGTCACTGCCATTGCCGCCATCGGGCTGGCGATTGCATCAGTATTGATTGAGGGCGCACCTATCGGAATGGTGTCCGAAGGAGTACTTGGTTGGGCTATGTTGGCATGGATTCCATATGTCGCCTATCTGGCATTGGGCCCTGGTCTATTGGGGCATACGGGAATCAATGGAGTATTGCGATGGATTCCACCACTTGTTGTTTCGGTGACGCTGGTCATGGAACCATTGATTGGCTCAATCATGGGCTGGGCTCTTGGATTGGATTCAATTCCGGGGATTTGGACATGGATCGGCGGTCCGTTGATGATATTGGGCACACTCATTGTGACTATGGAATTGTCCAAGGGGGATGAAGAGGAATGAGCGGATGCATCGTAATTTGTAACGATGATGGAATCGAGGCAGCGGCATTGCATGCTGTTGCTGATATCCTTGTAGACATGGGTCAAGAGGTAGTCATCATAGCACCTGCGGAGAATATGAGTGCATGTGGTATGTCATTGACGTTGAGGGTGCCGATGAGACTCGAGAATCATCCACGACTGGAAAAGAAGGGACTTCGGGTGTATTCGTTGGCCGGAACTCCTGCTGATTGCGCCATCGCTGTTGGCGATGGATTGTTGGAGAAACTTGGCATACTCTCGGCTCCACGATTATTGCTGAGTGGAATTAATCTTGGTTCCAACATGTCGATAGACTCCCTGCATAGTGGCACCATGGCTGCTGCGAGAGAGGCTGGACTTTACGGCATTCCTTCACTTGCAGTTTCACTTACATCATTTGATGATGCAGGAATGCCCAGAGCCCTTCTGGCAACCAAGAAACTGCTTGAGCATATTCTACCAACGATTCCCCTGATGCCTAATAATTGGCCTCGAGACCTGAACAAAGAGGTGGAAACCGAAGTTCTGGATTCATTTCTCGCGGGAGAATCATTTCTAAACATCAATGTCCCGACCGATTGGAATGGAAATTTCCGCAGTACAACATTGGGTCATCGGCATTACCTTGGAGCACTTTCATTCAGCGATGGGCTGGTGGAGATTGGAGCCTCCGAGATTATCAATGGAGTGCATGAGAACGGCGATGTTGACGCAACGGATGCTGGCTTTGCATCCATCAGTCTACTAGGCTGTCACCCTTCACAACATCCTAACCATCCACCTGCTTCAGTATTCATGCACCATCTAGAGGTGCCGGATGAATTGCTGGTTTGGTTTCAGCACTGATCGAGTATGTGATGGACGATTGTAATGGCTGAATGGCCTTGAAGCCACTCAGAACCAAGCGAATACTTTTCCATGTCCAACAATTTCAACTCGGCATCAGAGAAGGCCTGGTCATCACTAAGGAAGAAACCTACACTTTCCTCACCGAACGAGGAACTGGAAAGCAGAGGTGCATCAGCATCAAGCAATATCATTCTGACATTTTCCCCTTGCCACTCAGACATCGTTGTAGCGATGTCCCCTCCAGAATGCAAAATGCCTGATGAGAATTCCAGCATTTGACCCATAGGGGGGACAGGCTCTTCGAGTATCTTGGATATTCTTCCTGCTATAGCACGTTCATCCACATGCAAACCGCGGAGATTGCGGGAGTCAAACCAGATTCTACGCGAAGGCCCTGGACCTCCCATCAGGTGAAGGGTGATGTGGCAATCATCTCTCATCCCATGGGAGAGAAATAGTGAGCTGCTGATTGCTCGAATAAGTACATCCATTCGGCCACTTGCGCCCGAGAGATCGTTAAGATTCAGTTTTCCATTGGAAGGGGCCCTGTGTCCTATGATTGCGAAACGCCGTTGCATCTCACGCCCCCATGTTCTGCATATCGTCGAAATCTCCGGATTTCATCATCTCTCGCATCTGTTTCGAAAGGCGACGATTACCTGACATTCCCTTCATCATCTTACGCGAACGATTCCACTGTGCGATGAGTTCCCTGACCTCTTTTTCCTTGACTCCAGATCCATGAGCAACTCGCTTGACCCGTTCTGCCTTGAGAGACAACGGGTCATCTTTCTCTGAATTGGTCATGCTATCCATGATGACTCGATACTTCTCAAGATTCTGTTGCATCCCTTCTTTCTGGGCCTTGCCCATTGCTCCCATGCCGCCGAACATGTTTGCGGGAAGAAATGATAACAATCGGTCAACGGTTCCGACCTTAGACATCATCTCCATCTGCTTATACATGTCATTCAGAGTGAAACGCCCACTCATCAACCGCTCTGTCAGGCGCATTGCTTCTTCTTCATCGAGGTCATCTGGAGTAAGGTCGATGAGGCCTTGGATGTCCCCCATCCCCAGTAGTCTGGAGATGAATCGGTCGGACTCGAATCGTTCTAGGTCAGCAACCTTTTCACCGATTCCAACGTACATGATAGGAGCGCCTGTGGCAGCAACTGCTGAGAGTGCCCCACCTCCTCGTGCTGTTCCATCGAGTTTGCTGACAATGACTCCGTTGACATCGACCAATTCGTTGAATGATGCTGCAACAGGTCCAGCGGCTTGGCCAACCTGTGCATCTATCACAAGGAATCTTTCACTGGCATTCATCAATTCTGCCATATCCTTGAGTTCATCGACTAATTCTTTGTCGAGTTGATGGCGACCTGCAGTGTCGACGATGATTACGTCAGCAGATGCATGTTTCGCCATTCCACGTTTGACGATGGCCGCGGCATCCGTCTCATCTACTTCACCGTAGACTTCGACATCAGTATCTTCCAACAATTGTTGCAATTGCGCATATGCACCCGGACGGTGAACGTCCGCTTCAATCACTGCCACCCTCAGACTATGTCGACGACGGTACCACTCTGCCAATTTGGCGGTTGTTGTGGTCTTTCCTTGACCATATAGGCCGACCATCATGATGGTCGCTCCATGAGGGCGGAATTCGCGTGCTGGACCCAATAGTCTGACTAATTCAGTGTACAGGATATTCATTGCATGAGTCTGCAATGCTACTCCTGGACGTGGCTCCTCGTTTCGAATTCTATCTTCCAACCTGTCAGTTATCTCCTTGGTCTGCCTGACATTGAAATCGGCCTCCTGAAGTGCTCGTCTCAGGCTACGTAGCATTTCCTTGAGTTCATCTTCATCTAGGCGACGACGACCTTTCAGACGCCCTATCGCTCTGAAGATGCCGTTGGCCAACCCCTCAAGTGCCATGAGTAGCCGACGTGAAGGTTGCGTTTCAATCCAACGATTCATCAGTCACCGTGAGGCATAGGACATCATTCTCGAATCTAGCCTCAGCATCCTTGACTTTGATTTCATATCCAACTGCGATTCTAGCCTCTCGTCCGTTGACTCCAATGAAAAGATCCTCACCCTCAGACCGCAGTTTCAATTCATCTTTGTTGGCTGCGGGAAGAAACATCTCAACTCTCAATTCTCCTGAGGAGCGATTGATGATCAATCCTCTGCGGAGACTGACAGGTATGCCATTAGATACTGTCACTGTATCCATACCTTCAGGTGGAGGTGGACATTCTCCGTGCAGTTCTTCTGCAAGTTGAGAAAGGTGCTCAAGCCCATGGACATCGGATTCTCCAAGGGCGATCTCAGCCACGGGAAGGCCACCAAACAATTCTTTCAATTCCTGAAGATAACCCTGTTCAGTCTCTCTTCTGGCTTGGATGAATGGGTGCTCAAGATCAGGAGTCACTCGATTGGCAATCACTCCGTTCACAGTTATGCCATATTCTTTGAGTGCTTCTGCTGCTCTGCGGGTTTCTGAAACAGCCATCTGTTCAGGGATAGTAACTAGAGTGAAATTGGATAATTCGGAATCGGAAAGAACTCTTCGCACATGCGCTACACGACGTTGGAAGCGTTCCAATTCATCTCTCATCGCATCCTGTTTCTTGGCGCCGAACATCATCATCCGAATTCCACCAGTCATTCGGTAATAGCGGAGAATTCTGTCCATCCAGGTGTCGAGAACCTCGGGCAGGGAGAGGAATCGTAGAGTGTGCCCAGTAGGGGCGGTATCAAAGATGATGATATCGAAGCGCGGGTCCTCAACATATCGGAGCAGTTGGTCAAACGCCAATGCCTCATCAAGTCCAGGAATCATCAATTGAGAGGCCTCAACCTGATCCATCTCCTCCCTGACCGTTTCGGCATCCAACCCTGTGAACATTCCAGTCATGGAATTACCCATACTCCCACTCATCGCATCACTGAAACGAGGTAGTACTTGTTCCAAAGTACTCTCAGGGTCGAGTTCCATTCCCCAGAGGTTCTCTTCATCCGCAACTGGAGTTGGTTCGGGCCCCAGAGGATATTCCAATGAGTCACTGGTACTATGAGCAGGGTCGCTGGAAACCACCAGTGTTCTGAAACCTGCTCTGGCCAACCATAGAGCGGTTGCTGCAGATGTTGTTGTCTTCCCAACGCCGCCCTTTCCACCAAACAACCAGAGTCGGCCCATGATGGTGGCTTCATGACCTTGCTTTTCAACCTGACCAAGTCATTCAACGGGTTTGACTTTTGAACGATGGGCTTGACGCGCATGTGTGAACGAACTGGCTCAGGTCAATTTGATGCTACTTGTTGGTCTGCTCGGAATGGGTCTTGGTTGGCAAGGCGGGATGCGCCGTTTACACGGATTCTATGACATTCAGCCGGCTGTACGAATGATGCTGTATGGATTAATTCTCGGCTCATTTCTAGCCTTGGCTATTGACAAATTGATATTCTGGCCATCTTGGGAGTTGGCGAATGGTGGAGGGGGCAGCCTTGAGTCTTGGCCGGGTTTGCTGGTATCATTGTTCATAGCTAACCTATCTTCATTGGTAGTGATGTTCCTTCTCAGCAGAAGAAGTGTTCGGCTTAACAAATCAGCACCCACCACCGGCTGGGCTCTTGGATTGATGTTAGGGGCCATGGTGGCTGTGCGTTTAGGATTCGAACTTCTACGCCTGCATGGATTGACGGTTACTGTTGCAGTCAGTATTGCTATTCTGGTTGTCTTTATGCCTCAGATGGAAGCGGTGATATGTAGCGGTCAAGGTTCTCGTGGGCAGAGAGGCGAGAGATGGTTGTCCCTATTCTGGGCAACAGCCTGGCGTTTTATTGGCACCATGTTTCTGATTGCAGCATTACTCGCTCCCATCTGGTGGATTTTCTTGATACCGCCACTGCTGATCGGTAGAGCCCGAGCTGAAAAAGTCTGGTTATTCGATTCATTGACGCCCGAAGCTCTGCGACGATACCGAAGAGTATTGGCACAGTCTGGGACACGCGCTGAGGTGTTTGAGAAGAGACAGCGGCGATGGCAGTCAACGGTTTCCAGCGAGTCTGAGTAATCAAATACTTACTTACTACCTTGCGCCGTTGTCATTAACAATAATGTTGATTCAGTCGCACATATTCCTATCGGGAATGCCCGCGCAAGCGTTATGGTTCACCGCTTACGGGTAAGGAGCATGGGTAGATGTCCATATTGCATGGCCAGCACACTTCCTACAGATGTCATATGTTACTCATGCGGGCGTGTCACCACTGGTACATCTGGAATGGTCCAGAGGTCGCGTGGAGAATTCATGCGCGGTTCAACGACTGGGGCACGTGATGGTCTGGCTCCAAAGATGCGGCGCTCCCAAGCCAAGATGAGGCGCCGCCGTAAGGGCAAGAAGAAGAATGTTGTACTGGTGATTGCAGTAGCTTGTGTCTTCATGTTCACACCTGCACAGGAACATTTGATGGTATTCTGGCATGACCTGCAAGACGAGATAATGCAGAAATTATTCCGATCGTTTGAGTACCCGGTAGAGGTCGAATATACTTTGCAGCAACAGATTGAGGTCTCCAATGCTGCTAATGGTGGGGCTGCTGTATTTACTCAACACGTTTCTTTACCTCCCCAAAGAACCAGTACGATACCAGTATATGATTCAGGAATCCAAGTGAACCATTTTGAGTACAATACGGGTAATGGCGATCCACTCAGTGCCACAAGATTGCAAGAAGTGCGTTCGATGACCGTTCATCTTAGTGGGCAATCCGTTGATATCATCTGCGACGGCTGCCAATCTCGACTCCAAGGAGATGCAATGAACATTGGTGGTGACCTGCTGTATTGGGATTACAATGCGGGCACCTGTTCCTTCGGTGCTTGTTTGAAATGGGAATCTTCACTCCAACCCGGTGAGACCAAGGTTCTACGTATCGAGTATGACATTTGGGGCCGTTCATTCACTTGGTGGGCAACTGGAGAGATTCCAGGTAAAGTGACTGGTAAGTCATTTGCTATTTCTGAAAGCACAAGTGGAGACTTCGACGACATCATCGACAGAGGTTTTGGAGTATGGCATACTTCCTTTGGAGATCATGCGCAATGGAATGCACGCAGTGGTCTTACTGCTCAGAAGTATGGGACATGGGCGATTGATGGTACTGAACCAATCCATGTCAAGACCACAGCGAATTCCATCCTTTCGAGTTTACCTGCCAGTAAGCAGGACAATGTGTTTGCCTTTGGGAAGGCGACTTTTGATTGGCTGAGGGATAATGTACCATATGACTCAAATGCACCCGTAGATGGATCTCGTAGCGGTTCTCTATGTATCGAAGAGAGATTAGGGGATTGCGACGAGCAATCAAATGCATTCATGAGCATCTTGAGAACCAAGAAGGTCCCCACATGGTATGAATTCGGCGCATTGACAGGCGTTACATATGAGGTATGGGAGTCGCACGCATGGGCTAATATCATGATTCCCTACAGTGATGATTGGTGTGAACAAAAGCAGGTCACCATGGATACCTGCTTTGTGCTTGCCAGCGTTGATGTAGTCAATTCCAAGTGGTTGTTGCATACCCCAACAGCCTTCACCAATTACGTAGAAATTGCAAGTCCTGCGGGTTCCAACGTCAATGAATACTATCTATCTCTATCTGGCCAGTGGACACCGGGGGCTTTGGCGAGGAATGTATACTGGCAAACCATCGCTGGGCCTGTCATGTCGAGCGGTACCTTCACGGTGGGATGAGACTGGGCCCGTGCTGACGGGGTGATATATTGCGTATTGTAATTGCAGGAGCAGGCCGTACTGGCCTTGAACTGGCTAAGTCATTATTGAGTGAAGACAAGCCTGTTGCTTTGATAGATAATGATGCTAGTGCCATAAAGATGGCTCAGAGCGTGGATTGTTTGATCGTACATGGTGATGTGACTCAAAGAGAGGTCCTGCGTGAGGCTGGAATCAACGAGGCACGAGTTTTCATCGCAGTCACCGATTCAGATGAGAGAAATATACTCTCATGTGCTTTAGCCAGCCACATTCACCGGATGGAATCAGAGACGGACACTCCTCGATTGATGACGATATGTCGAGTGAGGGACCCTAGTTATCTGAAGGAAGGACGCGCCGGACATCTGAAGAAATGGGGTAGTGTGGACAGGGCGATACACCCTATAGATGGGGCAGTTAGGCGGCTGAAGACTGGGTTGAGAATGACTTGTTTCGACGAAGTCATACCGTTTGGAGATGGTGCCTACATCCTTGAGATGGAAGTAACTAAAGAAGCCCAAGATTTGACTTTCACATCTCTTGAAGAGGTTTCTGAACGTATCAGCGACATGCCGATCATTGTTGGAATGCGCCGTGAGGGCGACTCATCTTACATCCCAACCAAACATACTCAGTTGCTGCCCAAGGATAGAGTGGCGGTTGCTGCAATCGGTGAAGATTCCTTCACCAGAATAGTCAGATTGTTCGGCCATGATGAAATAGAGTTCACAAATAAGCCCCGAGTTGCAATTTTTGGCGCTGGGCCTGTAGCCAACAGGGTGGCGAATTCATTTCTTGCTGATGGCTGTCGAGTCACTGTTATCGAATCTAATCTGACCAAGGCGAATGAATTAGCAGGCACACCTCTAGGTGCCGACTCCAATCTTGATATCATCAATGGAGACCACAAAGAACCCGAATTGTTGAGAGAGATTGAACTTGCTAGTCACGATGTGGCTATTGGTGCGCTTGATAATGATCAGGCTAGTATCGCAGCTGTTCTGTTAGCCAGTGAGTTAGGAGTCCCAAGAACGGGATTGATTCTTTCTGCATCTGACATGGTGGGTGTCGTCAAGAAGATGGGGATAACATTCGCAGTTGACAAGAACAGAGTTGCTGTAGACATGGTGCTTGCAGCGATGCATGATAGATTGACAGGTCCCTATGGTGTACTATCTACCATACCTGATGTTGTAGGCACTTGTTTTCGAGTCAGAGCAGGGTCGGAGTATGTCAGCAAGGTAATCGATGACTTACCATTACCACTCAGTACTGTTGTCGCATTCGTACAACGTCCATCCGATGACGGGAAAATGTTGACACTACGTCCTTCTAGTGATAAAATCATACAACCAGGGGACCGCATCATCGTTTTCTCTTCACCAGATAAGGTCGATGAGATAGAGCGTAAACTAGGGAGTTGATACAATGCGTCGAGACGTGGTCGCACTCATAGTTGGATGGACTTTGATTGCTCTTTGTCTACCATTGGCATTCGCATTGTTAGTGACCATTATTACTGATGGTTTTGGCTTGGCGATTCGTTCATTCTTACCTTCTCTTTTGATTGCCGGAATCACTGGAGGTCTACTTGTCAGAGGCTGGGTCAGAAGCGATACCAATGAGAGATTAAGGGATCGTGAAGCCTTCGCCGCTGTTGCAATGTGTTGGCCCGCAGTGGTTGCTATTGGAGCACTGCCATTCTGGTTGTCAGATGTTTTCATTGGACCATTCACTGCTGATGCGCAATTCCTCGATATCATCAGAGGTGGTGTTAACAGTTGGTTTGAATCAATGTCCGGTTTCACCACAACTGGGGCTACGGTGATTGATGATTCCATGAGTCCAGCCTGTAAATTCACGGTTGTTGATGATTGTATCAATTCTCAACCCAAGGGCCTTTTGCTGTGGCGGAGTCTTACTCAATGGTTAGGTGGAATGGGCATAATCATGTTGGGAATGTTGCTTCTGGCTAGAGTATTGGGCGGAGGAATGAGTCTTGCCCGAGCAGAGTTGACAGGTCCCTCTCTTTCCCGACTGCGCCCCCGTATCAAGGAGACTGCAATGCTTCTGTGGGGGATATATCTGGGGTTGACAGTGTTGGAGATTGTTATGTTGATATTCATTGGAGATATGAATATCTTTGATTCCATAAACCATGGCCTAACGACATTACCGACTGGTGGATTTTCCACTCATGATGACAGTATTGCGCATTTCAATTCATTATCAGTGGAGTTGATCATCGTCTTGTTCATGTTTCTTGCGGGTGTTAATTTCAGTCTGCTATATTTCTTCACCCGCCGCCAATGGAGCAAGGTGTTTGATGATGAGGAGTTTCAATGGTATGTCATCATTCTCTTCATCGCAGTGGTCGCTTGTGGTGTTGCATTGGCGGCCTCTGGAGGCCAGTCATATGCTTCTTCGGTCCGAGATTCATTATTCCAGATAGTTTCAATTGGCTCTTCAACAGGATACGCTTCTGCAGATTATGTTCCTTGGCCAGTCTTCACCCATATCCTGTTGTTCTTCTTGATGGTGGTCGGTGCTTGTGCAGGTTCAACTGGCGGTGGGTTGAAGATTCTTAGAATCAATCTCTCGTTGAAAGTTGCGGGTAGAGAGTTGGAAAGAATCGCCACTCCTAAACAAATCAAATCAATCCGTATGAATGGCGTGCCTATCGAATCCAATAACATCGCTCTAATCATCGGGATGTTGATTGTCTGGGTTGGTCTGTTTGTCGTTTCAACCCTTATTCTTTCAATATGCATGCCGGGAAGTGATTTCGTGACCATTGTATCAGTTGTAGCCTCCTCATTGGGTAATACTGGTCCTGCGTTAGGTGAATATGGTCCAACTTCAACATGGGCGTCGATGTCATCATTGGCTCTACTGTGGACATCGATATTGATGTGGTTCGGGCGGCTTGAACTGTTAACTGCACTGATACTCATACATCCAAGAACCTGGAAATCTGAGGGGAAGACTGAAGAGAAATTGACACGCAGGGCAATGAAGGCATTCAAGGAATTATTCGGCAAGGAAGAATGAGTCAGAACAATGTCGTCTGAGACGGGTCCTGATTATTGGGCTCATCCTCCTTTTGTTCTGGCAGCACTTCCTCGATGAATACTGGGGAGCCTTTGCGCTCTTTGAGTTGAGATTCGTATCTTGCCACCAGTTTCTTAGTGGAATTTCTACCCGCAGGTAAGCCGCATAGCAATGCATGTTCTTCACCCGTTAGGTTCAATGCCATACTGATGGAGAAATCATCCACGCCGATTCCGGTTCTTTCATCTGCATACATCGCCGATAAAATCGGCATCAATTCACGTTGTACAGAATTCATCGAGGTGTCGCTGGTCTCGGAGATTTTCTTCAGGATACTATTTCTTCTCCATACATCGTTGTTTCTTCGCAAGAACTCCGGATATGTGGATCTGACCTTGTTGGGGGTTCGTACTCTTGTGCAGACAGCAGACAGCAGTCCAAGTTGCCCGCCCCAGTACCAACTCCTGTAGGCTCGATTGTAGAAACGGACCGGTAATGCAACATCAGCAGCTGCAAGCGAACGGGCGCCACGCTTGACCTCAGAAGCATCATTGAAAATTGAAGAGTTGTTCCATGACACCCAATTAACAAGGTCATCTGGAGAAGTATCTAGATGCGGGCCGAGTTTCTTGGCCGATAGCGCATCTGGGCATCGATACAACTGGTCAAGGCCGGGGAAATTTCCAAGATGTTGATCTCGGTTGGCATTGTTCATGTATGACCGCACCGCTGAGACATGTATGTGCCGTTCACTTCCTATCGATATCGCTTGAATATCTCTTACTAGAGCGCGGATATCACCGGGATTATCAGTGACTAGGATGTCAAGACCTTCAGGGTCGATTGTCAGAATCTCAGCCTGAAGAATGCGTCTAGCAATTCCGCGAAGGTCTTCTACCTTGGCCCGTTCAAAGCGCACAGTCTCCACTAATCGCCTGAATCGACTGCGCGTTTCCAGCCAACCTGAGCCCTTGCCCCACAGCCCCATTTCATCATTACAGGCCAATATTACGGGATTTCGAGTTTGATTTAGGAGCCGTAACAATTCTGCCTTACCCCCGCGGTCCCCAGCCCCAGTGACCTCTGCAGATGAAGTTTCATCTCTCTGCATCATCTGGTTGATCTTATCTTCTCCCATTTTGGCCAATCCTCCTTGAATATGGTCGACTTCGTCGATGAGAACCAGCGTTTTCTTATTCTGCCCTATGGTGAATAGAGACTGATGAGTAGCACCTTCTGTTGCAGCTCGACGAATAGATGCTGCATTTCGTGCATCGCTGGCATTCAATTCGATGATATCCCACCCTCGGTCCATAGCAATGGCACGAGCAATGGTTGTCTTTCCAACACCTGGTGGGCCAATCAACAATATTCCGCGTTTACCCGGTCTGCCATGCTCCCAACTCTTCAACCAGTTGTTGATATTGCGTCTTGCCTTGACATTTCCAACTAGATGCGACTCGGTAGCAGGCCTGTATCTCTCGGCCCAGTCTGAAGGCTGAGCCGGTGGCATGCAACGAGAACTGAGACGACACCCTTTGAAGGTTGATGTTCTTAGGAGAACCTTTCAGACATTCCGCCATTGTGAATCAATGCAGCAATTTCTTCGATGCTAACTCTTACCTGTTCTTGGTCATCTCTGTTGCGAACGGTTGCACTACCATCATCCAGACTTTGATGGTCGATTGTGACGCACCATGGAATGCCAATCTCATCTGCCCTAGCATAGCGGCGTCCAATACTTCCTGAGGCATCGTAATTCGAAAGAATACCCGATAGCGAACATAATTCAAGATGAAGATTCTTTGCCAGAATATCCATTCCACCTTTCTCCATCAAAGGCAGTACTGCAACATCGATAGGGGCGATGTTTGGTGATAAGGCAAGCAAGGAATATGGCTCACCATTCTTTTCAGTCTCAGTCCAAGCATGGTCCAATAAGTGCCAGATGATTCGGTCTATCCCAAATGCAGGTTCAACAACATGAGGAGTGAACCATTCTCCGTTGATGACCTCATGTCTCTCTTCGACTTTGATGTGTTCTTCCAGAACCTCAACGGATTCGCCACCATGTAATTTCAGAATGAACGGGAATGTGGATGGAACTGAATCCAATTCTTCTAATGCCTGTTTGACATCACCCGCACCGGATCTGAATGCAGGACCCGCCGTTGCTCCATCAATAGTGACCACAGTACGCTTTCTCTCCACTGATTCCGCCCATCCCCGCCATGCCTTGAGGCGTTGACCTGTATGGGTTTCATGAGCTTCAAGGTCGTAACAACCACGGTGTGCGATTCCAACACATTCCACCCAGCCGTATGACCCCTCAATTTCGGCATCCCAGCAATCGCTTGCATAGTGTGCCATCTCAGTAGACTCATGTTGTCTGAATCTAAGGCGCTTACCATCGATTCCCAATTTCAGAAGTAAATCTGCAGTTCTTGCCATGAACCAAGCAACCGTAGGATGCCTGATCATTCCGCTTTCGAGGGCATCAGGAATTGACAGGTTGACCGCATCTTGGCCATCAGGAAGCATGGAGAATATATCTTCCTTCCAGCAACTGAAGTCATGCGAAGGTTCGACTTCAGGGTCGATGAAATACTCCAATTCTCCCATGTTGAATTCACGTAAACGAATCATTCCCTGCCGCGGACTGATTTCGTTTCGATACCCTTTGCCAATTTGTACGGCTCCAAATGGCAAACGCTGACGGAAGTGCCGGTATAATGATTGGAAATTGGTGAACATCCCTTGGGCTGTTTCTGGGCGGATGAACGCTTCCCTCCCTCCACTGCCGGCACCAAGAGTGGTGTTGAACATCAAATTCTGAGCACTGACTTCACCCCATTGAATATCATGGCAAGAAGGACATTCAGGTTGATACTTTACAATCGCAGCACCCAGTTCATCCTTACCAAGTGAGTCTGGATTAGGTAGATGAGATTCCAATAGGTGGTCTGCTCGACTAGCCTCGCCACATTTTGAGCATGAAACCAGAAAGTCACTGAATTCGCCAACATGGCCGCTTGCCTCAAGGACAGAATAGGGAGTAACAGTTGGACAATTGATCTCGACAACATCACCTTGAGAGAGCCAATGCTCAAGCCACATCTGATTGACTCTATTGCGCAAACGCCCTCCAATGGCGCCAAAATCGTACATGCCTGCGGCACCCCCATGAATCTCAAAGGCGGGCAAGATGATGCTACGACGTTTCAACATCGAGTTGAGACGTTCAAGCCTTGCCATACCATCTTCGCTCATGCCGCTCCCGAATGAACGCATGACAGGGGGCATATGAAATTGACTTGATTGAACACAAGGATTCATGCGGTCGAACCATTACGTACAGGCATGGGACAGGCGATGGTCGCAATCGACGAGACCGAGTGCACGGGTTGTGACTTGTGCATCCCATTCTGCCCATTCGAGGCATTACTTCCAATGGCAGAGAATCCTCGGGACAAGGGGAAGAGACCACTGATTGTTGTTGAGACGAACTGTGTGGGCTGCCTTTCATGTATCAGTTCATGTCCAACAGGGGCATTGTTCGAGGTCGAAATTCCTGCTGATGCTATCATTTCACCATTGATACATCCGACCCAGCAGCCTGCTGTTGAAGTGGTCGAGCGGTTCAAACGCGGAGGTCTTGGATGGCCTTTGCCGAAGCAAAGATGATAATACTTGATTAGAGTGCTGAAATAGAATTGTTGAAATACTGCTTCATTCCGACTGCGCGCCACCGTGATAGGGCGATTGAACAATGGCTAGAATACAATATCTCGAGGAACCATCCAATAGCGATGAGATACTTGCTAGGTTGAGTGCCCCAGTAAGAAATTGGTTCAACGATACATTCAGCGATTTTACCGACCCACAGAAATTGGCCATCCCAGCCATCATGGACAAGAAACATCTGCTTCTTTGTTCGCCGACAGGTTCTGGGAAAACCTTGACAGCATTCTTGACAATCATCGATCAATTAATTCGTAAAGCATTGGACAAAGAGCTTGAGGACAAGGTGTATTGTGTCTATATCTCTCCTATCAAAGCACTTGCAAATGATATTCAGAAGAACCTGATCAAACCATTGAAGGAGATTAATGCCAAATATCTACCAGACAGGGCACAAGAGATTCGCGTTGGACTGAGAACTGGAGATACTTCACAATCGGATAGACAGAAGATGTTGCGTAAGCCACCACACATTTTGATCACTACTCCTGAGAGCATGGCTATCGCAATAGCCAGCAAGAGATTCCAACCCATTGTTGCTGCTGTCCAATGGCTTTTGATCGATGAAATGCACAGTCTTGTTCCATCAAAGAGAGGAACTCATCTGGCATTGACCATTTCACATTTGGATACGATTTTGCAGAACCCTGTGCAACGCATTGGAATTTCTGCAACGATGGAACCACTTGAGACAGTGGCGGAATTCCTTGTGGCATCAGATGATGAGAATACCAGAGGAAACGAGGTGGGCGTCAGCATTGCCAAGGTTTCAGGTGCGAGAGAACTGGATCTGGACATCCTACTTTGTTCTAAACGGTTCAGCGATCTACCATTGAAGGATATTCTCGATCGTAACGTTGAGGTGATCAAAGATCTTATTGAAGCTCATAATACAACACTTGTATTCGCAAATACTCGAAAGATGACTGAAGAATTGGTTCAGCGATTGAAAGTTCTTGGATTGACTGATCTGGTCGCTGGGCATCACGGTTCGATGGACAAGAAGATTCGTCTTGAAGTTGAACATCAGTTGAAGAATGGCGAGTTACGAGCAGTGGTTACTTCCAGTTCTCTTGAGATGGGAATTGATATCGGCTCCGTTGATCTGGTGATTCAGATAGGCTCTCCAGGAGATATTTCCACGGCTCTCCAGAGAATCGGCAGAGCCGGACACCATGTGGGAGGGATTCCAAGAGCACGGTTGTTACCACAGAGCGTCGATGACTTGATCGAGATGGCGGCGCTCCAAGCAGCGATACAGATTGGCGATATGGATGAGTTGAAGTTTCCACAGAATTGTCTAGACGTTCTTGCGCAATTCCTCATCGGGCAAGTCATCATCGAAGACAAAGATCTCGATGAGATATTTGAAGTTGTGAAATCAACATGGTCGTATCGTGAACTTGAGTATGATGATTATATTGAGGTTCTAGATATGCTAGTGGAAGAAAGGCGTATCTGGGTGGATTGGGAGGAAAACATCTACGGAAAGCGGGGCTATTCACGGATGATATACTACACCAATGTTGGTACCATCGCTCCCGATAACAATTATTTGGTATTCAATCAGGATGGAAGTATACTTGGTCAGTTATCCGCATCTTTCGTAGCAAATTTACGCACTTCGGATGTCATCTTGCTTGGTGGAGCGACCTATCGTGTCAATTCCATTCAAGGCAGTAGAGTCAATGTGAATCCAGTGACGGGACACCGGCCTACCATTCCTTCGTGGTCAGGGGAGGCGCGTTCTCGTTCCAGCGAACTTTCTGGTCATCTGTTGGACCTCATTCACAACTGTATCGTTTGTCTGAGAAGAGACGAGGACCCCAAAGATGTACTAACGAAGGCATATGGATTGTCAGAACAGGTTTCTACAGCTATCGCAAGATATCTCAGGGAGCATATAATCGACACTTTTCAGGTTCCTGATCCCAATCGCTTGTTGGTGGAACAGATTATCGGGGGAGTGCCAACCTATCTGATAACCACCTGTCGGGGACGTGCATTCAATCAGGCTCTAGGGTATTTCATGGCCGGACTGGCGCAATCTCAAGACATCCATGTCATCGAATTATCATTTGATGAAAATGGAATTCTATTCAAAACCAGCCATGAGGTTGATCCTGGAGATATGTATGAATTATTCCAGACAAAGAGTCACATTGAGACCATAGAACGATACATCATCACCACTCAGTTATTCGCCAAGCGATTCCGTGAGGTGGCAGGTAGGTCAATGATCATCCCCCGACGTATTGGAGCGGAAGAAGTAAGCCCACAACAATTCCAACAGAAGGCGGAGGCTTTGTTGACCAAACACCGAACGATGGAGGATAGCCTGCTGATTAGAGAGGCAAAGAATGAGATATTCTGGCAGGATATCGATATCAAGGGGTTAGAACAGTTCTTGATTCGTTCTAAGAATGAAGATGTCAGGCTTGTGCATACTAAGGTGAGTATTCCTTCAAAGATTGGAATGAGCCTCTTCATGTCTGCATTTGAAGACCTACTATCGATGCGTACGCGTGCTTATCTGATCAATGACATGGATCCAAAGATATTGATGCGTTTACTAGGCCGCAGGTCTTTGGCGACAGATCTTGAAGGAGATCAATTGGACAATTATTATCTCGACAAGGTGCCTATACCGGATGGGCCCCGGAGTTTGTTACATTTGATGGAACATGGAGGGGGTCTTTCAAGAAAATTATCCAATCCATTGTACAAAGAGAAACTCAAGGGTCTCGATATGGGTTCAATACGTCAGTGGGTCGAGGAACTTGCTGCTGAGGGGTTAGTGACCAAGGTTGATGGCACTGGAAACAAGGATATTGATGGTAAATGGTTCAGTCGATACATGGCTGAGATTCATGGCACTTTGGGAGTATTGGCCAGTAACGGCGGCCGCGAAATTGATGATCTGAGAGACCTGTATGCAGGCGGGTTACGGTTCAAGATGGCAGAGGGTTTTGAAGGCACAACAGTCGTTGCTTGGAAGGATTGTGCAATAGGGGATGCACACGAGGCTCTGCGCGTCAAGATTATCGAGATGTTAGGAAGCGTAGGCCCTCAAGTGACAAAGGCGATTACCGATCGCTTACCCTTCCCTGAGACTCAAATCGAGACTATTTTGCATGAATTAGAGATTCGGAATGTCATATCGGTCGGATTCTTCAGACAGACAGAAGATGCTGAATTCATCCTCAAGGTCGATGAACATAGAATCACGGGTGGCGAGGAGGAAGTCATAGAATATCGTTCATTGCAGAATCTGGTGCTGCAGAAATCATTCACCAAACACAAGGATCTTTTCACTGCATTTGATGATCATGTATTATTCCAGAAACAGCAGGAATTGTTGTATCGTGTTGAGGATTTCAGATTCGCAGACTGGAAGGATTTGCAATTGGATTCAGATGTGGTGATGGGCAGATTATTGCATAACAGAATCGGCTATACCACCATCACCAACCTCCCAATGTTGTTGGGGCTCAGGCCCGAACCTTGGCTCAATACCTTGGATAGGGAGTTGTTGACGAAGATACAACCTGGGGAATTGATCACTAGACAAGAAATATTGAGAGATTATCCGAAGGGAGATGAACACAAAGCTCTCCAAAGAGACCTCAAGAACAGCCTTGCAAATCTCGAGCGCCAATTGGTTGTTGTGAAGCAGTTCGAAGAGCGCGAAGGTCGGAGGAGGAGGATGACCTACTACCGCAGAGTTGTTGAGAAACCAATGGACTTCGAGGAGGCACTCATAGAATTGATACGAAGAAACGGTCCTGTCAAATCTCATACTTTGAGATTCTATGTTTCCCATTCAGTGGAATTGTTGTCGATGGCATTGCGAAATCTTGAGGCGGAGGGTAAAGTGACTCGTGTTTATGCCCTTCAACCAGAAGTGACGGATTTTTATTGTGTTCCTGAGGAGGCACTGAGGCTGAAAACCACTTCACGAGAAGATCGCTCACTACGCATTCTAACCCAATCTGACCCATACTGTTCTCGGTTCATCTGGGAGGTCCGTTCCAAACTCAAGACGGGGTGGTATCTTCCTGTATTCAAAGGCGTTGACCCCATAGGTAAGATATTGATGTACAGAGTCAATGATTATCTTGAAATCAAGGATTTGCATATCCCCTTCGCCTATCTAGATGAATTCTGTAAGGCGTTTGAGATTCTTCTCGATAATTGGGGAGATCAATTGATTGATGTGGCAGTCATGTCAGCATTCAATGGCGAATCTATCAGTGAACTCGACGAAAACACGATGAATGCCTTGGGTGAAATCGGATTCAAGTTGGCAGGTGACCGGCTCATCCGCGGAGGAATAATCGATCCAAAGCCGCGTGAATTAGCAGAAAGAGCATTATTCTACAAACATCATCTTCACCAATCTTCACGCCTTGAGAATGAGACTCAAGCCCTTTCTACCGTGAATGAGGTTAGAGATGATTTTGCCCTTAGGGGGCGTAGTGAATTGTACCGTGTTGATTTGAAGAGCATGGCAACTGCCAATCAGTTGCATATGGGAATCAACCTCAGAGGGCATCAAGTATGGGCATCATTGAAACATTTCCAGCAACTCGTTTCGATAAGGGGAATGGAACCGGATGATGATTTGTGGGATGTCTTGGAATTTTTCAATAACAATTCTGACCCCTCTTTATTCATGGAAAGAGTTGCGATGAAGAGAGCAGCATTCCGAAAACTCATCCAACCCTTGTTACGTTCCGGGCACTTGGTTCAGGATTACCGCTCTGGATTCAAGACTGTGAATTCGATTGCTAATTCAGATCGAGCCATTTTACGCAAAGAATACCTCCGCAAGATGGTTGAGGAATTTCCTATTCTTACATTGAAGCAATTTCAGCGTCTTGCTGGAACACCATTCAAACCTGAGGAGATCAAGGCCGTTCTGCAAGAGTTTGAGAGCGACGGAACTCTGATCAAAGGATTCCTCATACACGATCTGCACGAGGTTTGTTGGGGGCGCAAGGAATTACTCGAAGAGGCTGACTCAATCCCGCCAATCAGAGATTTCGTCCTTCCTCCTTCTGATAATCTCTCACCATATTTTGCCGATATCCTGCGCCAGCGATTCGGTTTCGGCTCTGCCTATTTGGTATTCAGAAATGCGGAACCTGTTGCTGCTTTCAAGGCTAATACTCGAGAGAAGATTATCGAAGTGACCGATTTCGTAGGTGAGGAAAGTGGGTGGAGAATTGTCAAGGAATTCGCTTGGGAACATCAAATGCCACTAAAGACCGAACTCCGGATTGGTGGCAAGAGAATACGTTGATGTCAATTAGTCCAAACATCCATTTTGCTGAAAATCATCTCTATACATGACCATAGGTCATGGTGTCTTGAATGCGTAAGATTATTCCACAAGCGATATCAGCCAAGTTCATGCAGTTCAGCCTTCGCTCCGCTGTGGCAACTCCAGTTTTGCTTGTCATACTCATGCTTTTGCAACCAGTAGCGATGATTTCCAGCACCGGTGATGCTGTTTCTCTAGAGGAGCGATTTCCAGTCTTGGCGAGAGATGAAGGCTCTAACAATAGTAGTGGGGGGCCAGTATCCACTCTGGAAGTTCTTTCAACTCATCAGAATCCAGTAAATGGCCACTCATACCATCTTCTCGAGGCCGGTAATCGTAGTCTCAGTTCTATAGTTGCTCAATCTCTAGGTGGAGATTTGGTTTCCATCGACGACTCCAGCGAGAATCAATGGATTGTTTCTACATTCACCTCTTGGAATGGCACTCCTCGTAATCTGTGGATCGGTCTCTCTGATGAAATGAAGGAAGGTTTCTGGGAGTGGGATGCTACACAACCAAGTTGGTATCGCAACTGGGCTCTTTCCGAACCATCGATGAATCCAGGAGAGGATTTCGCCATCATCTCATCGCAACCGACCACTGGTGTTGAGATTGGACAGTGGATGGATTCTATCGCAGAACCGGAAGGCGTTGTCCATGGATTGGTAGAGGTTGGAGGGGGACTTGACCATGCAGTATATTTCCCTCAATCAATGGAAGAAGAGGGTGGAGGAGAACCCGAGGCATACGGGGTGCTTTCTGAGATTGATGGTTTGATCATCAGTGATTCATTGACACTGGAGGCACGAGTCATGCCTGAGAATCTTGATGGCACCCGTTTCATCATGATGAAAGGAGATTATGGATGGGGTATGCAATTGACTGATGGAGTGCTTCAATATGCTAATGATTATGCTATCAGAAATCACCCTGCTGTAGAAGGCGTGGCTCTTGTTGAGAATGAATGGGCCCATCTTGCCATTACTGTCGAGGAGGGCGCAGGAGGTACTTTCTATATTGATGGCCAATGGGTTGCGAACATCAGTGCTGAAGATGCAATCATACCCAGTGGTGACTTTGGTAGCAATTCTTGTTATCAGAGTGGAGCTGATTGTGACGAGTTCTATGTTGGACGACAAGGTGCAGGATGCGACTGCAACCGTTATTCTGGCTCATTGGATGATATCAAGGTCTGGAATCGTTCACTATCTGCTCAAGAGATTGCAGATTCCTACAATGGAGTAGTAATTCAGAATGGGAGCAATCCTATTCTTGAATTAACATTCAACGAAGGAACTGGTAATTCCTCATATGATGAGGCCCAGAATTTGCAGATTGAATTGTTCAATACTATTTGGGTTGACCTCGATGGTAATGCATTGAACAACCCTGAGCATTTGTTCAATAATGATGAGATGTGGGACTTAGCCGGCAAAGAAGGAACTCAACACATCTTCTGGATAGAGGTGCCAGAGAGGGTGCAATTCCTGAACATACAGTTCTGGGGATGGGATGGTCAGGCGTTCATGTATCTTCGTCGTGGGGCGATTCCAACTGAGGATAGTAACGATTACGCCTCTAGCCAGAATAATCGTGG
>JASMHR010000015.1 GCA_030750665.1 Candidatus Poseidoniaceae archaeon | reverse complement strand
AAGGATGATGGCCATGCATACAGGCAGGGTCTGATGGATCCAAAGATGGGTGTTATCGAACCTGGTATCCGTTGTGACACATGTGGCAACAAGTACGATGAGTGTCCTAGCCATTTCGGACACATTCAGTTGGAACTTCCTGTGGTTCACATCGGTTTCGTGGACCTCATCAAGCGTTCATTGAAATCAACCTGTAATTCATGCAACAGAATATTGTTGCAAGAGGCTGCAGGAACCCATCCAAGCGATGAGGAGAAATCCGAGCAGGACTACTATAGAAGCCGCATCCTCGACACAATTCAGAAGCACGGCCTTGGTTCAACTGAATTCTCTAAACTAATCAAGGATGTTGAGAAGGTTTGCTCAGGAACCAAGCGTAAGGTGTGCATGCACTGTCAAGCGAATCAAGGTAAGATCATTCTAGACAAGCCGACCACCTTCAAGGAGAAGATGGATCAAGCAGCCGGTGGCACCAAGGCAAGTGAGAAGAAATTGAATGCACGAGATGTCCGTGAGTGGCTTGAGCAAATACCGATTGCTGATCTGATATTCCTCGGCATGGACAAGGTGAATCGTCCTGAATGGACTATCATGCGTGTTCTTCCAGTGCCCCCAATCACCGTCCGTCCTTCCATTACATTGGACAGTGGGGACCGCTCAGAAGATGACTTGACTCACAAGCTCGTTGATGTCCTCAGAATCAATCAGCGTCTACAGGAGAATCGTGACGCCGGTGCTCCTCAACTGATTGTTGAGGATTTGTGGGAGTTGTTACAGTATCACATCACCACCTACTTCGATAACCAGACCAGTGGAATTCCTCCGGCTAGGCATCGTTCTGGCCGTCCATTGAAGACCCTGACACAGCGACTCAAAGGTAAGGAAGGCCGTTTCCGAAGCAATCTATCAGGAAAGCGTGTAAACTTCTGTGCACGTTCAGTCATTTCTCCAGATCCATACCTTGGAATCAATGAGGTAGGGGTGCCGGTGCAGGTTGCCAAGGAACTTACTGTCCCGATTCGTGTCACCACTAGAAATAGGGAGCAGATGCGCCAGATGATTCTACGTGGACCAAACGTTCACCCCGGTGTGAATTATGTGATTCGTGGAGACGGCCGTCGTGTGAGAATCAACGACCGTTCGAAATTGATCAACGCTGGATTCAGATGCCATAATCCTGATTGTCAATCTGAGACAACCCTGCGATTCGACTTGGACAGTGTCATGCCAGCACCTAATTTCTTGCCCGGTTTAGTCATCCGAAAGATGAGCAGGCGTACCGATGATCCCGTGGTCGGAGGAGCCCCGCAGATGGAGGAGTACTATGAAGTGGATGAGCCAGCAACCTTGTCTAATCTTCATGGTGAAGATGTCAACCACCAACCATTGGCAGAGGATGATCCGCGTGCAGTTCTGCATTACAGGTGGAAGTGGGAATTGGCAAATCCTGATGAGCCATATCCTGAGCACCTTGAAGTGTCATGTCCGCATTGTGGTTCACCTGAGATCAATGATTACAGAACCAAGAACGAGGATCGTCTTGCGACGATGGACCTTGATGGAATTCCAAAGCCTGGAATGATTGTCGAGCGCCATTTGATTGATGGAGACGTGTCGATATTCAACCGTCAACCTTCATTGCACCGCATGTCGATGATGGTGCACGAGATTAGAGTGATGGAAGGTAAGACCTTCAGGTTCAACCTAGCAGTCTGTACTCCATACAACGCTGATTTTGATGGGGATGAGATGAACCTTCACGTTATCCAAGGAGAGGAAGCACGTGCTGAAGCGAAGATATTGATGCGAGTGCAGGAGCATATTTTGACTCCACGATATGGAGGAGCGGTCATCGGTGGAATCCACGACCATATTTCAGGTGCATATCTCTTGACTCGACCCGGTACACAAGTCAGCAAGTCGGTGGGAATGGACATTCTCGGTCGTATTGGGTACACTGGAGCATTGCCAAAGGAGATTGTGTTGGAAGATGGCAGTCCTGGTTTCAATGGGCATGACCTGATTGGTCTTATCATCCCAGAGAACATCCAGTTGCGTTTCCGTAGCAGGTCGAATGAGGATGTAACCATTATTGACAGCACTGTTGTAGGTACGCTTGACAAGAGGGCCATCGGCGCAGAAGATGGAAGATTGTTGGATGCTGTGGTACAGACCAATGGCCCAGACGATGGCGCTAGATTCCTCGATGAAATGACGCGTCTGACTATCAGTGCTTGCACTGCGCTTGGTTTCACCACCGGAATAGATGATGAAGACCTTCCACCTGATGCATTGGACCGAATCGAGAAGATCAACTCTGAAGCACGTCAGAAGGTCGACGAAGAATTGGTGGCATTCGGCAAGGATGGTCGCAAATATGAGGCCCGCCCTGGAAGAACGCCACTTGAGACCATGGAGGAGAACATCATGGTGATTCTCGATGAAGGTAAGGCCCAGAGCGGTGAGATTGCAAAGAATCATTTGACCCAGAGCAGTTCGGATAACGCTGCAGTCAACATGGCAATATCCGGGGCCAGAGGTTCGATGGATAACCTGACCATGATGGCTGGTTCAATTGGTCAAGCGAAAGTTCGTGGTGCACGACTTGAACGTGGCTACAAGGACAGAGTACTTTCTCACTTCCCAAGAGGTCTGAAAGGAGCCCGCGAGAAAGGTTTCATCTCATCGTCATTCAAGCGTGGGTTGGAGCCAACCGAGTTCTTCATGCTCTCAGTTTCTGGACGAGAGTCTCTTGTCGATACTGCAGTAAGAACCAGCAAGTCTGGCTACATGCAGCGCCGATTGATCAATGCGATGGATGACCTCAAGGTGTTCAAGGATGGAAAACTCTCGGTGCGCAACACAGCTGACCGTATCATTCAATTCGAATATGGCGAGGATGGAATCGATCCATCACGTAGCGTGCATGGTTCTCCTGTGAACACTGATGTCATAGTTGACAAGGTTCTAGGAACCACTAGCAAGGATATCGAATCTGTAGGTGATGAGTGATGGTAGTCAAGAGTGCAACAAAGAAGAAACTCATGGATATGCAGGTGCCTGAAGAGTATGCACATCTGTTGGCAGATGATCGCAAGTGGGATGATGTCAAGATTTTGACCGCTCAGGAGATTGCGGCCATATGCAAGACTGATTCTGATACAGGGACCAAGTTACATACTATCATTATCAGCGCGACCGGTAGCCGAAGTGATGCATCGGATGGCGGCGGTGGAACAACAGTTGTCCGTCGTCGTGCAGCACCGCGTCGCCGTAGAACAAAGATTGTTCAGGAACTTGAGGACTACGATGCAGAGAAGAAGGTTGTACTGAATTACGACGATATTGTAGAAGACCCGATTCATATTGCATTGATGAAAGCTGAAGCGAAGTTCGATGAAATTCTCCTTTCGCCTAGGGTCATTGCTGACCTGACTAACTCTGTCAAGGCAAGGGGTCGCAAAAAGTTGACCCCGAAGCAAGCCAGCAACATCATCGAGCAATCTAGAGAAGCATACAATCGGGCACGAATCGATCCCTTTGAAGCGGCAGGAATCACCACTGCTCAGTCGATTGGAGAGCCTGGGACGCAGATGACCATGCGTACTTTCCACTATGCTGGTGTGGCGACAGTCAACGTCACACAGGGTCTGCCTCGTGTCATTGAGATAGTTGATGCTCGTAAAGTCCCTGATACTCCTACAATGACCATCCGTCTCACCGAGGATAAGAAGCATAATGTTGATGAATGCCGCAAGTTAGCAGCAGGAATCGAAATCACATTGACTAAGAATATCGCAGATATTGAGACAGATGTTGCTCAGAGAAAGTTGACTCTCAGTCTCAAGGCTGGAATGCTGAGACAGAAGAAGATGACAGGAAATGAAGTGCGCGACAAACTACAACGTGCCCTACGCTTGCACGTTCTTGCTGACAAGGAGAAGAAACCCAAGGTATTGACAATAATTCCTGGTGTTCAGAGAGAAGAAGACCTTGCAGATCTAGATGAAAATCCGCCATCATATACCGAACTTCTACAACTTGAGGACAAGGTCAAGGATCTACGTCTCAAAGGCATCCCCAATATCGAGAGGGCGAATGTGCAGAAGGAGGAGACGAAAGGTGATGAAGAGCCTGAATACTATCTTTCAACCATCGGTAGCAATCTATCTCGTGTAAGCGATCTCGAGGCGATTGACCGTTCTCGCACATATACCAACAACATCATTGAGATTTACGACTATCTTGGAATCGAGGCTGCACGTCAATCCATCATCAATGAACTCAAAGCAACTCTTGAGGGTGCTCGACTGGAAGTTGATGTACGGCACTTGTTGATGGTTGCTGATGTGATGACGAGTGAAGGCGCAGTAAGAGCCATCGGCAGGCACGGGGTCAGCGGAAACAAGCACAGTATTCTTGCTCGTGCTGCATTCGAGGTCACCGTCAACCACTTGCTCAAGGCAGGCATTATCGGAGAGCGCGACCGCCTTACCGGTGTTGCAGAGAACGTCATCGTTGGACAGCCAATCTCGCTGGGGACTGGTAGTGTTGAATTGTACTACATCCCTGAGGATGCTTGATTTCCTACCTTATGAGAAACAATAGTGGAGTATGGGGGCAATAAAATGGAATTACAAAGAGAATTGAAGACCGCTATCAATAGTGGAGAATTGCTGTTTGGACAGAACCAGACGATAGATGCATGCGATCGTGGACAGGCGAAACTAGTGATTTTGGCTGCCAATTGTCCTCAATCATGGATTGATGACTTGCACGCACGCCATCCGGATGTCGCAAAGCACAGAGTCTCCATTGTGAATCGAGAACTTGGTACGGCTTGTGCCAAGCCATTCAGTATCAGCGTTATCTGTGTGGTTGAAGCAGGAAGTAGCGAACTTCTGACCTTGCGAAGCAACATCGACTGAGCGCGGTTATATTGATGGACCCCTGAATCAAGGGCCTCCTATGGTAGTGGACCTGCCTGAGTTATTGCTCAGGTGTGGAATCGAGTGGGATGATTCGAGTATCGCACCAGAAATACCTCCTGGGCCAATTGTTTGGGTAGGTAGAGTTCTACAATCAAGTCAGGTAGAACGTTCATTGTGGGATTTGATTGGACCGGATGTCTGGAGGGCTGAGAATGAATGGCCGGGATTATCCGCTTCTGACCTTGAACGTTGGCTGGTAGATGCTCCGGTTGGAGACCATGTCATCATTCTGCAGGGAAACGATAGAATTCCAGACGTGGGTTTGCCAAGTAGCGTCCGGATTCTCAGCAGAGTTCAGTTGGCAACCGCTTTGGGAGAACATCTTCTTGATGGCGGGAGTTTCATTTCGATGGTTCCCGAAACAATCCCAGAAAGTGGCGAAGCCTCAATGCAAAGAGTCTCAAGTGGGCCACTTGGAATTACCCCTTGTCTACGCCCTGATGACATTCTGGAGGAACTTGGTTTCACAGGTCTTGGCTTGAGCCCCTTGCATCTCGAAGCAAGAATATGGACAGTAAGTGGAATGTTATGTGGGCCCGAGGGTCAGGAGGAGCCGCGTGAATGGAAGATATTGGAGGATCCTTGGGAAGATGAATTGTCTTTGATTGATGAATTGGAATTATTGTCCAACCCTCCTGACCTAGAGGTTAAAGAGAGCGTTTCCTTTTCATCAGATTCGATGCTTAGAATGCGCTTGGTCAAGATGTTGAGCGAACGCAGAGCGAGCGGGCTTGAGGAAGGTTCGGGGGTGGTTCTCAAAAGATGGCGAGCAACGATGGAATCTTCACAGATGAAGTCGCAAAAAATCTACATTCCGGCATGGAGAGGTAATTTGCCAGGTCATGGAGATTCAATACTCCATGGATTGAGTGGTAAATTATTCAGTCATTGAGAGTTTGAACTGAAAGCGCAGGATTCATCAGGGAGTAGGTTCAGCCGGTGTCATGCTTAGTCCTACTGTTGTTCGGAATACTGATGGTCGCGGAATGGTTTCGGCACTGGTTTTCCTATTCATTCTAGGATATTTCACTCCACTGGTCCCTGTTTCATCCGTTGAAATTGAAGCTGTGGAACTTGATGTGATTTCGGAATTTGAAGCAAGTGCTCGTTCAGGCACTGGATGGGCCAAGATGTCAGGAGGTTCAGCCAATGGAAATGCACGATATATCGATGTGGTCCCTTCCTCGGGCGACATCGCTCTTGGTGGATTGATGGATGGAGGAGCCAAGACTATGTCGTGGGGCGGAGTTTCAGTAACATCTGGAGATACTGTCACCCCATGGTATGCAAAGACCGACAGTGGCGGCAATGTTTCATGGGTCCAAGTGGCAACGGCATCAGGCAGTAATTATCCGGAAATCAATGCGGGCGGTCTTGCAGTTTCCAACTCAGGAGATGTGTATGTCACCGGCTCATTCCGTGAAACAGCATCATTCGGTTCTTACACTCTAGTTTCACAAGGTCTCTATGATTGTTTCATCGCAAAGATTTCCAGTTCTGGACAATGGCAGTGGGCAAAATCATTGAAGGGTGCAGGTGATGCACAGGTTGGAACTGCGACCTCATTGGATGTGGTGTGGGGTACTTCTATCACAGTGGATGCCTCGGGAAACGCTATCATAGGTGGATTCTATCTAGGCTCTACTGAGGTTGGAAACAATGCTGGTACTGACATCAGTGATGCTGATGTCTTCGTTGCCAAGTACAGTTCATCTGGCAATAACAATTGGTTGGCAGATGCAACCGGGACCGATACCAACGAAGTATTCTCTATGGCTTCTGATATGTCTGGCGATGTCTGGTTGGTCTCTTCATTTGATACGTCGATGAGTTTTGGTAGTTACTCCGTATCTGCCAGTGGCGGAGGACACCCTGTTATTGCCAAGATCAGTTCACAAGGCGGATGGCTGGATGCACAACATGGAACCACTACCTCGGATACCTACACAGGTGGATTAGATGTGGATATTTCAGGAGACCCAGTCATTGCCGGTATTTTCAGCGGTTCTCTGACCTTCGGAAGCAGTACCCTCAATTCAATGGGTGAAGATGATGGCTTTGTAGCGAAGTATTCTGGTGGTAGTTGGATTTGGGCCACCCATGTCGGCACATCCACCTATGATTTCATCTCAGATATTGCCACTGATCCTTCAAGTGGAAATGCCATTGTGGCAATGTCAAGTGCTGGTTCGCTTTCTATAGCCGGCAGTTCGTTCTCTTCACAAGGAGATAATGATACTCTCATCGCCTCTATTGATGGAAGTGGTGCATGGGAGAGGATGGTCAGTGCTCATGGCTCACAGGATAATTGGGCAGGTTCAGTATCGGTTGATGACCATGGTAATGTTGCAGTAGCAGGGACTTCGAGTGGTACAATTGATTTCAGTTCGACCAATGCAGGTACTGCTTCACCTTCCGGTTCATTCGGACCATATCTCTGGTCTATCTCGGGCTTCGGCAGTTCTGACTCTGATGGCGACGGAATCTTCGATGAGGAGGATAATTGTCCTGATGTCCATAACAGTGGACAAGAAAATCATGATTCTGATACGCAGGGTGATGAGTGCGACATTGATGATGACAACGATGGAGTCCTTGACAACAATGGCGACCGTTCCGATGATTGCCCATTGGGTGAATTGGGTTGGACATCCACCAGTATCCAGTCTGACCCTGCTTCCAGCAGTGACTGGGATCTTGATGGCTGCAAGGATGATACGCCAGAAGACATGGATATGGATAATGATCAGAAAGAGAATTCCAATGATACCTGTTTGAGGACTGATTGGAATCGTGGTCAGAGCCCAATACCAACGTGGGTCTCGGAACCAGAAACTGATCAGGATATGGATGGATGTAGAGATGCAGATGAGGATTTGGATGATGACAACGATGGAGTGGAGGACTCAAACGATAATTGTCCAGATGATACAGGCACCTCGAACAAGGGTTCGTTGATTGGATGCCCCGATTCAGATAATGATGGCTGGGCTGACACTCTGGATGATTGTCCTGATACCTATGGGACTTCCGAGAATGGGACCATGGTTGGGTGTGAGGACACAGACGGCGATGGTTGGGCAGACTCAATCGATGCGTTGGAATTTGAGCCTTCACAATGGATGGATTCTGATGGTGATGGATATGGCGATAACATCGACGGATACAATGCCGACGATTGTCCACAGGTTGCAGGTGGTTCGATGGAAGACCGTCAAGGTTGCAAGGACAGTGACAGCGATGGTTGGTCAGATGCAGATCATATGTGGTCGATAGATGATGGAGCGGATGCGTTACCGAATGACCCTACTCAGTGGACAGATTTCGATGGCGATGGATACGGCGATAATTACGGCAATCATTCATGGAGCAGTACCCGTTCTGAAGAGTGGCCAGGCCAGTATGAGTTACTTGCTTTGAATCAGGATGCTTGCCCGATTCAGTTTGGCGATTCGAGTCAAGGAGAGGTTCTAGGATGTTCTGACCGCGATGGGGATGGCTGGGCTGACATCATCGATGCTTTCCCAGATAATCCACTAGAGCATCAGGACAGCGACAAGGATGGTGTAGCCGATGGCTCTGACAATTGCCCCAGTACCAATGGTGGCTCTGAGCACGACCGCAAAGGTTGTGTGGATCTGGACGGCGATGGATGGTCGGACCCTGATGTGCTTTGGACCGTAGGCAATGGTGCCGATGCTTTCAGAGAAGAACCGACTCAGTGGAGCGATTCAGATGGCGATGGATTCGGAGACAATGCAGATGGAATTCAGCCTGATGCCTGTCCAAACACCTTCGGAACCTCGAACAAAGAGGGTAACCTTGGTTGCCCTCCAGCGACCGAGGATGGAGGAGGCGGCGACGGGCAGTCGATGGGCGAGGAGTCCAGCGGCCTGTCCGGATTAGGAGATGGAGATCCAGTGACATGGGGATTGCTCATTGGTGGTATCATCGCAGTCATCCTTCTCGTTGTCCTTTTGGTCAGAGGGGGTAGCGATGAGGAAGAGGAATATGAAGACGAAGATGCTCATTATCATCAGCAATATGCCGCAGCTATGGCTACTCAAGATCCTCATGCTCAACAGCAGCAGTACGCTCAACAGCAACAGTATGCCCAGCCTCAACAGCAACAGTATGCCCAGCCTCAACAGCAACAGGTTGCTGCAGCCGGACCGGATCCTTCCGTTGTAGGTCAGATGAGGACGGATGGCAATGAGTGGATAGAGTATCCACATAATTCGGGAATGTGGTATTCACGAGATGCAGCCACACGAACCTGGGTTCGTAGAATCTAGTCCAACGGATGGGGAACTCCTTCTTCACCCAATGTCCATTTCAGGCATTTGATGACTCCATCTAGTGCTTTTGAATTCCTTGCTGCTTCCATCATCCCTTCGCGATCTCCATCTTCGCGACATTGTTCAAACCAATCTTTCCACTTCTGTTTGCGTTCAATCGCCAGTTCCAGCATCTCCTCAATCTCTTCCCAGGTGCGATCATAATGGCGAATCGGGGTTGAACTCATGGTATCACTTGAGGCCACGCATGTAGTCTCCTTCTTGAGGTTAATGCCGTCATTCATTCATAGCATCAGGAAATTTGATTCCTTGCCAGTCGCTAGATGCAGGAACCACCATGCCATCTCCGATAACACAATCATCGAGGCACGCTCCTTCCTCAACCACTGAACCACTGCCTATGATAGAAGATGTGATTGAACAACCATGTGCGACAATGCTGCTTGCCATCATCAATGAATCTTTGACGACCGCACTGGTCATGATATGACAGTTCTCAAGAATCACAGAATCAACACTTTCTCCCTCAATATTGGCATTCGGTGAAATGAAACCTCCACCACTACCATCGCCAAGAGGTAGTTGTGTCCACAACTGTTCTTGTTCATCGAGTATCACTCTTTGTGCTTTGAGTAGATCTGATGGTCTGCCAATATCGAACCAGATTCCCGAGATTGTGCTACCTCGCAGTGCCATTCCCTTTTCGAGCATGGCTGGGAATACCTGCCTGCTCCAATCAAACTTCTCAGATTCGGGAATCAACTCAAGAACTTCAGGTTCCAAGATGTAAAGCCCAGCGTTGATGACTTTGCTGAATGCCTGTTCTGGAGTTGGTTTTTCTAGGAATTTTATAATCCAGCCATTCCGTAATCCAGCGTCCAGTTCTCCATCCAATTCTTGCGCCATTCCAACAATGCCGTATTCGCTTGGGTCTTCTACTTCCCATAGTGCCATGGTGGCAGCAGCTCCAGATTCCTTGTGTTCCTTGAGTAGTGAAGCGATGTCAAACGAAGCCAGAGTATCTCCCGAACCAACGATGAAGGTGTCTTTCAGTTCATTTTTCAACAGGCGTACTGACCCAGCAGTGCCCATCGGGACATCCTCCTCGTTTACCCATGCTTTGAGCCCTTCTTCATTCCATGACTCAACAAGTGAGGATAGTGTCTCGCCTTTGTATCCGGTTGTGACGATGACTTCGGAGATTCCTGCACAGGTCAGGGCATCCTTTACGAAATTGATGACTGGTATTCCAATGACCTCCACCATCGGTTTGGGTCTTTGAAGTGTCAGAGGGCGTAGTCTCGAGCCCAGCCCACCAGCCATGATGACGCCTTTCAAAGGAAACACCCCTATTCCTTGCGCCAAGGTGTGATTTTCTTCTTCTTGTTCTTTGGTTTGCGCTTGGTCCTCTGTACTGTTTCTTTGGAGTCAGAATCCAGAGTTCCGCCGATGGATAGATTTCCATCCTCCAGCAATGATTTCACTAATTCGTCTGCAACTTCATCACTATCGGCACCAGTTTGCATTTCAGCTACCACAGATGCATTGTGGTCATCAATCCAAGACCTGCGTTCTTTCCGTTCGGCTTTCATCAATCCTTTGACTTCAGTCACTTGTTTCATCAATTCAAGAGCTTTTTCATGAATCTCGTTGGCTTTCTCTTTATCTGCTACGAATGCATCGTGAAATCGGTCCCCTTCGGCCTTCAGGAAGTCGCGATGAGAGAACATCTCATCCATGCCCTTTGATGCTTCATCGGCTTCGGAGACTTTCTCCAGCATCAACTGATGAGCATCATCCGCTTCTTGCTTCATTCTTGCAATGGTTCCTTCTATATCGTCGAGATCAACCTTGATCAGTTCCTGAGCTTTCAACTCTGGCTCCAACTCTGCAAGCCTCTTGTGCATGTCTTTGACCATCTTGACCAATTTCTTCTCTGTTTCTAGAGTAATCGTTCCAGAGGTCTCTAGGCGTTCCTCTATCCCACTGACTTCAGCACTGAGTTTGTTGTATTCGGCTCCAACCGAGCGGCCCTTTTTCTCATTGTCTCGAGATGAGCGTTGGCGTCCAAAGAGTTCTTTCATCTGAGATTGAATGGAATTCCTTCTATCCTTGTGTTGTTTCACAATCGCTCGTATCGCTTTAATTTCCTCGAGTTTTAGATCGAGTTTTTTTCGCTGTTCCTTGTATTGTTTTTGCACGGCGTTTCGTTGGTCAGCACTTCGGTTTGCCTTGTCGTTGTGTTGGCCACGAATCTCTCGAAGTTTCGACAACCGTTTTTCCATTGCTTGCAGCTTGTCTCGCAAGTCAACGCCGTCGTCAACAGAATCCTCGTTCGGACTTGAATCACCCTCGGACATGGCTGATGCGAAGGGATTGACCGTTTCAATGCTGTTCTCTTTCAGACACACTGCAAAATGTGCAGAGTCAACTAATTGCTGAGGAAATCTATGATTTTTAGAGCAAATGCCGAGATTATCGCAACAGCACCTACAGCGATGGATATCAGGCCACTGAGTTTAGTCAGTCGACGATTCCATTCACTCTTCACTCTTAGATTTACAACACGTCCCAGAATCAAATCTCCATCTTCATCTTCAAGGCTCACTGAGACGGTTGCTTCTCCGAGCCGTTCAGGCAACAAAGTAAGCCAATTCAACTGTCCAACATTGAGAAGATTGGCAATGGCAGCCAGAACATCATCATCACCTTCACTGGATAATGCCAGTTGTTCTGGAAGTTTCGAGATTATTGAGGATGCAGGAGGGAGGCTCAAATTGAGATGAATCGTGCCCGGTCGGAAGTCTGGACTTTCAATTCGTAATACCACGCTTCGAGTCTCCTCGCTGTTGTTGATCAATAGACAGAAAAGACTTGCGTGCTCATAGACCACATTCTCCATGTCAACATCAAAGATCAAATCTTTGCTCTTGAGCCCCTGAATGTCAACTCTCAGAGAGTGTTCAAGACGGTCAAGTATCCTGAAGAATGAAGGGCAACGAGATTTGCACCTATCCAGCAATCTTGCCCAGACCTCGTCGTTGAAGAATGGGTGGTCAAGAATCTCATCGATGTCTTCATCGACGATGATTTCTGCCACCTCTCTTCTTCGATCTTCGTTTGACAAAGCACCTCTTCGATGTAGATGGAGGATGTAGAATAATCTCTCTCTTCCAATGACGGGGTCGAAACCTGGTTGTAACGAGGTGCGGAAGCGCTGCATGAAATCTTCAAACCTCATTCGGAGGAATGGGTCCATATGAGTCAACATCAGGTCTGAGAAAACCTGACCGAGCAGGGCGGGATGAACAGGTGGTTCGTACACCGAAAGAATACCTCCGGGTTCTGCAGTACTGTAGAGCGTTTCTCTACTGATAAGGTGCAATCCAAGGGCGAGTATCGTGACTCCGATTCCGAGTAACAATACAGTCTGTCCATTTTCCGCACTCTTGTCGCTGAAAAGACCGAACAAGAGCAGAATCAATGCAAAAATACAGAGAATCAGTGTGGTGGTTCGATTGCGTAAAGTCCCAGTGGTCATCGATTTGAAGGCAGGATAGCCATGCATGCTTGAGAATGGCCTGCCCATCTTCTGGAATCTTTCTACCTCGTCTGACATGATTGATTGGGTCACCCAAAGGCGTTGTCTAGTCAACAAGATTCCAAGCATCCATGCTCCTGAAACCACGAAAGCAATGCCTGCAACAGTGAATCCAAATTCTATTCCTAATGTATCTTCGACGCTCCCTTCCCACCATGCAGGGGATGAATCCCACCAGTTCCAGGCCAATATCTCAAGAATGATTATGATTGCAGGGAGGAGAACCAATAGATTGACGCCATCTGAGAGTAGTAATCTGTCTATTCGTAATAGCCCTCGTTCCAACTTCTGCATCTTTGCATGGCGTTCGCGTTCCTTATCCCCCCATACTTCTTCATCTGCCTCGCTGGTTGCCCTCAGGATTCGGCGGTCTATATCGCGCTGAGCAATCACGCGTTCTTCTTCCTCTTCAGTCAATTGTCCCAAGGATTGTATTCCAGAAGAAATCTTTCCGACGATACCCATTTTCTGTTCATCTTCATCTTCCTCATCATCGACTTCAACTTCCTTTTTCTCATCGATATCCTTGGCTTTGGAGAGAATGTCGCCTACGAGGTCAGACTCGGCCGTTTCATCAACGCCCCCCTCTGCGGTCTCTTCGCTCATGTTTCTCACATCGGGTCTCAGTTGAATATGGTTCTCAGTGTTCAGGTTTGATTAGCAAGCGTTTCAGCAAAGCATCGTCGACCATGTGTGCGATGCCGTCCACTTCAATCCCATTAATCGTTCTTTGAATTTGATTTCCAGGGGTGAAGCCCATCGATTCGAGAAGATTGCGATCATCTTCAAGCATTGCAACTGAGAATAATATCCCGCTCTGTCCGACTTCCATAGTATGAGCGAGCAGCAACATCTTGGTTGGCTCCAGTTCAACCTTCAGTTCGGCGTAACGAGGAATCGGTCTACCAGTGGGGTCGTGAGTTGGCCTACCGAGCAGAATATCCAGCGATTCTTCCAATTCATCGGTGAGTGCATGTTCGAGCAAACACGCAGCCTCGTGAGCATCCCCTGTAAATCCGAGTACATCTATCAGAAGACATTCTGCCAGCCGATGCCTTTTCTTGATTCGTCCTCCTTTCTCGATTCCCTTAGTAGTCAACCTCAGGCCTTTGTATGGTTGATAATCAAGCAACTCCTTACTAGCCAGCCTTTGAATCATTTCAGTCGCACTCGCAGGCGAGACATTCATCGATAAAGCCACTTGTCCAGTCCTGATGATAGCATCATTGTCATTCTCCCAGAATTCGAACAGAGTCTCCATGTACTCGTCCTCAAACTCTTGGAAATGGCCCTTGCTCACAGCATGGGCAAGGGCTGGTCGTTGATGAATTGCGCGCTTTGTGAAATCACTCTGCAACAGCCTTGAATTCGGTTTTGCATGCAGGGCAACGGGCTGTAGCAGGCCTCTTTTCCATCGGCACTCTGAGTTTGGAAGAGCAAGAAGGGCATCCTAAGATATCGCTGTTGGATGAGACTACGATTTCATCACTTTCCTCGATTTCAGTGATTTCTTCTTTACCTTCAAGGTCGTACAGTTCTTCATCGAAGTCTGACTCAGTAGATCTCTCTAGGACCGGAGCCGGCATTGAAACCGCTTCGACTCCAAATTGGTGCTTGCATGAGGGACATGCGACCTTGCCAGAATATGATGATGGAACCTTCAGACTCTGGTCACAGTTAGTACAAGTTATCTCGCGCTTTTCATCACTTGACAGAATCTGACTCTTTTCACGTTCTTCTGCCCTCTTAGTTCGTTCTTCTTCCCTCTTGGCTCTGCGTATCTCTCGTTGTTCCGCATCACCCATCCAACTTCCACTCAGGCGAATCATCAAGGCGATGATAAGAGCTATGCCAATGCCGCCGCCAATCTCTGTCAAAGGAATGCTACTCGCCTCACTGCTCTCAGTATTGGATGATGAGCCCATGTCGGAAAGGAAAGTGTGAGAAGATGTGTGGTCGCTACCTGCCGACCATCTGCAAGTCAATGGAACATCCTCGTCGTCTGGCCACTGTGAAATAATGAATTGGATGGTACTTGAGCCTTCCAAGCGCCCTATATCTTCCTCGGCAAAAATCTCGCCATCAGGGCCCAACAGGCTCATCATCCCAGGTTTTGATTCAGGCCCTTCATTATTGACGAGACAAGAGATGGATGCCTCTGAGCCTGGTTGTGGCCTTTTTGGGATACTGACGGGGTCTATCTCGACAGACACTGCTGGTCGTGAACTGGGTAAGGTTTCGGTTATCATATCAACACCGGATAGTCTCCAATCGATTGGGTCGGCGTCGATGTAGACAAGTGCTTGTCCATCATAAACTCCGAGATCGCTGTTCAGTGTTCTTCGGCCAGGCTCGAGGGTCAGTTCCATGATGATCCTCTCTTCTCGCTCGCTTTGAACCATCAGGCCGATAGAGACCTCAAGATCTCTCTTTGGTCCGTCGCTCAGTTGAGAAGCCCATTCTATTGAGATTCCATCTACAGCATCCCAAGTCACTGCGGTGATGTCCAGACTGAAGGATTGTTCAGTCGCGACATTCAGCCCTTTCATTCCATTGAGTGTTGAGGAGACCAATGAATCTCCACTCATCACTTTCCAACTTAGATTCCTGTCTCCGCTGCTGTCCAAGAGGTGAGATGCAGCCAATTCGACACTACTGCCGACAGGAATGAGGATCTCTTCGCCTACACTCCAGAGAGATTCATCCATCAGCCACAAGGTTGCGCTGGCTTGTGAGTGTCCATCATTGTGAACCAATACTGAAGCATCCACATTATCCCCAACATGCCATGGCCCTCCGCTGATGGAGATATCTTCTCCTCCAGCCATCAATAGATTTCCAGCGCTCATCATGAATGAGTGTGAAATAGAAACATCACTGTTCTCAGAGATCCGTTGCAGGCCTTCAAGCATGCAGGTGACATCTCCTGGGCGCGCCTCCGTTGTGAGATTCCAGAGGTACTCTTGGGAAATATTGACTGATAAGTCAAGTTGTAGAAGAATGGTAATGTCATCAGCGGCGATACATTGGATTGAACCGTTCCAATCAGCCTCTCCGCTGTTGTTCAAGGATACTGAAGCCTCAACGATATCTCCAAGTTCTGGATCCGTACTATCGATTGAAATCATCATTTTGAACTCGGCAAGAGGAGGTGGTTCGACCACGAAACTGAAATTCCCCGAATTGTCACTACTGTCAGAGTCGGAGAGTCCTTGAATAACAGCACTGACGATGTATACTCCTTCGCTGAGATCTGAAATATTCATCACTACGTAATAGGTATTGTCTGAAGGCAGGTCCAGTGCAAGGCTGTCGTTGTAGGCTTCACCATCAGGACCTGTAATGACTAGAGCGATTGAGCCGTTCCACCCGACGTCTCCTGAGTTGGTAACAGGAACTGTGATTCGCCCACCATCACCATCTCTGATACTGTTGTTGCCGGTATTATTCAGATTCGAATCTATACCCTCCGCAAGCCATTGTACCTGTGAAGCAAGGCCAACATCGAGAGGGCGTAGTCTCGATACTTGTGTTTCCATGCTTGTTGAATATCCACTTGCTGGTAGTGCAGCAGCATCTCCGGAAACGCTGATGTTGAGTATATGCTGACCTGGTGGGACATTCAGCAGCGAGAGTGAAACTTGCTGGGTTGAGTCAGCGGCCAATTGAAGTGCTTCGGTAGCTGAAGATAGAACATTGCCCTCGGAATCCATGATATTGGAATTGATACTTGCATTCGCCCCCGTTCCTTCAACCTCTTCAAGAGTGAGATTTACCCAGATGGTTCCGCTTCCGATATCTCCATTTCCTTCGATGACTAGTGCCGCATCGAGAATGGCTATCCCACCCACATCGTCGCCCATGGCAAGTGGAATTCCTCCAAGCAAGAGTCCCATGCACATGAGTAATGTGAGCATTCGGGGCGGTCTCATCGTGTTATTTCGGTACGCGGTCGTGTGAATACCTTTGTGGCACCTGACCGCCCTCGTAGCAACACTTTATTGGCGCATCGCGAGTCGAACAGTCGCTCATATGGACCCTGCAACGCTGCTTTCCATGCCCCCTGAACTGTTGGCCAAGGCAGTTCTGCATAGACGCGAGCAGTTGTTGCTGTCCCTCCCTCCTCGTCTTGAGGAATTGCGAGCAGAACTCAACAGTGTCGCTCCGGTTGCATCTGAGAGTGGGAAGAAGAGGGATGATGTCAATGAGAAGGTTGCTTTGTTGAAGCAGGATCGAAATGACAACAAGGTCAAGGCCTTTGAATTGATAAATAGATCAAAGGAATTACGTGAGAGATTGCTGGCAGAAGGTCGTCTCAAGAATCCGGACCCCAAATGGGCCAAAGACAAGTTGATGGAGGAAATCGCTTCGATGGAAGATGTTTTTCAAACCACTGCGGGAGATCATAAGGCAGAGCAGAAATTCCTTCGCAAGGTCAAGGGCATGATGACCGAACATCAGGCAGGTGTTGAAGCGAGAATCAAAGCGAATCCAGAATTACAGGAACTCGATGACATCCAGTCACGAATAAAGCCACATTTTGATGCCGCGGAAAAGGCACATGATGCGATGTTAGAATTGGTCGGAGAAAGTGGAGATTTTCACGAATCTTGGATGAAACAATCGACGTTGGAAGGTTCGCTCAAGTCTCAGATACATGCCATTGAGCAAGTTCTTGCGACCTCTTCCAAGGCAGAGGATTACTGGAAGAATTGTTTGGAGAATGGATTTGTTGGCCTAAGTTCAGCAGCCGAGGAGATTCGGAAAGGTGGGCTCTCAAGTATTGCTAAGCGACGCAAGCAACGCCAAGAATCTGAAAAATCAAGGCTTGAACAGAGTGGAGGTGAAGAGGAATGAGCCTATCAATCGACTTCGAGGATTTCATTGCATCTTCTGCTCCCAGCAAGGTAGACCAAAGACGTCGCAACAAGGTGCTGGAACATCTTAGAAACATATTTGGGAAGGTAGAGAGTGGTGTATCATTGCATTTTTCCGGAATAAGTTCAGTAGGATTGTCTCCTCGGCGAGGAGGCATTGAAGTGAATGTCACCACCGAAAAGAAAGTTGAAATCAAAAAGTTAGCAAAGAGTATTTCGAACAAATTGAAGGGTTGGGGCCTTGAGATGGTGGTATTTTCAGAACGTCTGACCCCCACTATTCATGGAGTCAACGATCGCTCAGGGATTCCAGTACGAATCAGTTTCTGTGATCCTACGGCAGTTCATCAGACTGCAATGATGCAATTGGCTCTTGATTCGGGAGATCGGGTAAAGACATTCATGTTGGCTTTGCATAACTGGATATTGCATCGCAATCTTGGCGAATCAAGTGGCGGCTATTCCCCATTTGCATGGAGTATGTTGGGATTGATCCATCTTAGGAGGACTGGAGTGATTGGTGAACTATTCAGCGCCAACTTCGATTCGGAATTGGTAGTCGGTGAGAGAATCCTCGATGTTGGTCTTGAATCAGATTCAGCGAAAGTAGGAGAGTCTGCTGATAAGTCGTCAGATGGGCATCAGTTGTTCGTTTCATTCACGGATTGGTTGTCTGGTTTCGAGTTACCGACTCCGGATGTTGCTTCATTGAGAATTCCTGATGGCATTTCTCGCGAGGATTGTGATTGGCCATCTCCAGAGTTGGGGCGATTGACTAAGAACACTGCCCCCCCTCATCTTTGGCCGTTGATGCACCCATTCGATTTTTCTTTCGATCTCTCATCCTCTCTCACCGTTGCAGGCGCAACTCACATTATCGCTGAGTCCGTTAGAGTAAATGGCGAAATGCCTATTGAGGAAATTTTTGCAACCAAGTCTCCAAAGTCATTGGCCTTCGATGAGGACAAGGACCTGTTCGAGGACCTTAGAAAGATGGATAGAAAAAAGATTAATTCCGACCTCACCACTCTTCAAAAAAATAAATCTGTCATCGAGTCAGAAGTCGAGACTATTCGAGAACAAAGAAGGGCACAGATTAGGATTGTTCAAGCACTACGGGGTCTTGTCAAAGATACCCAAGGAGTCAAATCTGAACATCGCACATTACTGAATCGTATCTCGGAACGTCAGAAGCAGATTAATTCACTGAAAAGCAAGCGTAATAATATTCACAAGAGAGTTGTGCTCCCCGTGTCAGCGATAGAGGAGGAGATATCCAAGACTTATCATCTCCTCACTGGAACCCTCGAAGACAATAGTTATCCAAGCCTCAAGCGTGAGAAGAATCTGTTTTCTCAATTCCTAGAATTACAGGTTATGTACGAAATGGCTGTGCAGGCGACAGAATATCATCAGCAATTTGTCTCTCTCATCAAACAGCAGGAGGTGGATGTGAGTGAACTCGATTCGTTCAAGGATGAGAAGGAGGCACTCAAAAAGAAGGCCACTGAATCAATTCCTGGTGCAGAAGAATACAAGGGTCAATATCGTGAATTGGAAGGTCTAGACCAGAAGATAACCAATCAACTCCAGATGTTGAATGCGAAGATTGCAGAATTGCGTGAAGTGAATAGAGAGATTGGTAGGCTTGACGCTTGGCTCAGAATAGAGAAGAACAAGGAACGCAAGCCCAAACAAGGGGAACGCAAGAGACAATCCCGAGACAAGGCCTCGCAGCGTCGTTCATCTAGTCAGGCCGAGGTCAAGGAAGCAAAGCGCAAAGCAACGAGCGGTGAATCGATGTCGATGGATGATCTGGATGCTATTTTGTCCAGTGGTGGCATATCTTCATTGAACCTTAAGGATAATGAGGAAAAGTCCACCAGTAGGCGTCGCAAGAACCGTAAACAGCGAAAGTTGTCTGCACCTCCTCCAAAACGCGGCACGGGGCGCCCAGATATCGAAGGTAAGGCTACCAGACGCCGAGAGTGACGGCGATATTCAAAACCTGACGGGCCCTCTAGATTTTCGTGTCTGAGTATTCTCTACGCTGGGTCATCTCTCCCCTACCGACTGAGATGGAGACCCAAGCCCTTCTAAATTGCAAGGAGTTGATCAAGAAATGTACTGGGGAAGAGTATACGATAGAACTACTTCGAAGCATGCCAGTTTCACCGACATGTGGTAGCCTGATTCTAATACCAACCGGTATTGAATCGCAACAGGCGTTGAATGAGAATATGATTCAAGGGATACTATGGGTAATGAGGCTGGATGCACACACCGTTCGAATACTGACGATAATGGTGGCAGAGAATCATCGCGGACAAGGCCATGCTGCTGAAGCATGGATGAAATTCCGGCGTTTAGCCATGGATGATGGTGCGAGAAGTGTTACTCTTGAAGTAAGACAGGAAAATGATGTCGCATTTGATTTCTATAGCAGGAGGGGGCTGGTTGTTCTTGGACGCTTGAGCGATTACTATCGAGACACATTTGGAATCGTGATGCATGGTCCATTGAGGGATGAGGATGCATAATCTCCATGACCCGTCGGCTCCAGGACGTCATGTGTGGGGTGGAACTCTCGACCGATTGCGGGCTGATGCTGCGGCCAATTTGGTAGTGGTGATTGATATTGAAGCCATGCCAGTGGCCGTATCTCCTCCTTCTATGGATGCTTCTTCAATCGTTGGACGCTGGGCTGCATTTATGCAACAATTAGCCCCTGTTGGAAATAAAGCAGAATCGGGTCCAATGCAGGAGATGATTATCAGTTCCAGCAATGGCGAGATGCTTATCAATCGCCTTGGCGACCATCATTGGATATTATTGACGCTTGAACAAAGTGCCTTGTTAGGACAGGCGCGGCACGCTTTGTCTGAGCATATCGGTTTACTTGAGAGACGATTGCACTAGTCGAACAATGGCCCTAGAATGACTGGTCCTTGAGGTCCGACCTCAATTGCCTGTTTCTCCATCGAGTGGCGTGCATGCCTCATTTTCTCGACCTGTAGAGTTCGAACCAGAGTGCCATTTCTTCTGTCGAGGCCAAGAGAGAAAATGGCATCGGCGAGGAAACCTTCGTTGCCTGCTAATTCTGCATGTGCTCCGAGTTGTCGTTCCGTGATGATGAACACATTGAGATTCTGGGCCCGTAGGAAATCGAAGAAACCGAACATCTTCTTACGCATCTTCTCGTCTATTGTGGTCAGACTGTATATTGCACCAAGTGAATCGAGTACGAAGCAGGTGAAGCGATGTCCATGTTGCTGTTTGAAATGTTCAATCATCCGGCGGGTGAATTTCAGGTAATCCATGTTCTCATTTTCTCTTCTCAATTCTGTGAAATCAGTGATCTGGAGATTATGAGGTAGGTTCAGTCCTAATGATTCACATGTGCGAAGCAAACTGTCTACCGATTCCTCAACTGTACAGTACAGTCCGAACTCACCTGTTTTGGTCAAATGGTTGGCTAGTACAGTCATACAGAATCCAGTCTTCATCGAACCGGGGGGGCCTGTGACAAGTGAGAGGTATGGTGGCCTCACATCATTTTGAATAACTCGCTCGATTCCAGCAACACTTCCAAGAAACATGGCCCTCGGATAATGCTAGAATATTACCCCCCTTCAAGGTTGGTGTGATATTGAGGTATTGACCAGTTCAATTTCCCCTCGCCTCTATGCTGGCTACTGACAGAGTTCATATGGGGGTTGCCGGTCGCCGGACCGACGGAACGGGAACGGACCGTAAGGTAGAGTGATGCACAGATGAGCGAACTGAAGGGCCTGTTGGAAGAGAAGCGAAAATTGGTCGACAAGAAGGCGACTGAATTCAGACAGGTTCGAGATGATTGGAACAATAAAACCAAGGAGCATCTGGGCACGAGAAACAATCTCAATTCTGAGGTCAGGGAACTGATTACCAACGTGCGTACTCAGCGTGATTTGAGGGAGCAGAAGAACCAAGAGGTTCGTGAAAAGAAGCAGGTTCGTAGCGATTGCAACGTATTGGTCCGTGCAGCCAAGGACAAGTTGGCATTGCTTCGCGGCGATGGAGACACGCCCAAGGATGAGGGATTCAGAGACAGAGGTCGACGAGGAAGAGATCGGCCACCAACTGTACACAGTTTGAGGCGTGAGTCTGAGAGGCTGGAACGAGAGTTCGAGACTGGAAACCACACTGGCAAAAATGAGAAGAAGGTGATGAAGCGTCTTAAGGAGATCAGTGCTCTGATTAAGGAAATGCAGAAATCTGAAGATGACAATGTGGAACTCAAGCAGGCACGTGAAGAACTACGGCTCGCTCTTGAAACCCAAGAATCATCGCATCTTGAAGTCACACGTTCAGCAGAAGAAGCACAACAGGCCCATGACTTGATGATTGAATGGAATGATGAGGTGAGTCGAAAGAGAGAGGTTGCCGAGGAGGCGCATCGCCGACTACGGCGCTCTAAGAAGGAGGCCGATCAGGCACACCATCACTACATTGTCTCTATTCGCTGTTTGCACAGCACCCAGAATATTCTGCGTGCAATGAGAGGTATCGAAAGTGGAACTGCACCTTCCAAGTCATCCAGAGAAGGTGTCCAGGACTTGATGACGAAATTGATGAGTGGTGAAACACTGTCAACGGAACAGTTGATGGAACTACAGCGTTTCGATTGAAATGGGAGTGGTTGTTTGATTGCCCGCGATGAAATTGCTTCAATCATTGAGGAATATGACCGTTTGAAGTTGCGAATAGGAATGACTGCAAGCCATTCTGCACTTGATATCTGCGACGGCGCCATAGAGGAAGGCTTCCCTACTGTCGCCTATTGTCAGAAGGGCCGTGAGAAGACCTATTCGGAGTATTTCAGGTCCCAGAGGACCCCCTCTGGAAGAGTGCGTCGAGGAATGGTGGACAAGGCGGTGGTTCTAGACAAATTCGATGGTGTTCTCAATCCCGATTTCCAGCAAGGGATGCGGGACAGGAACATGGTCTATATCCCAAATCGTTCCTTCACTTCCTATTGTGGGATAGATGCTATTGAGAATGACTTCCAAGTTCCAATGTTTGGTAGCAGGAACATGTTGCGAATGGAGGAGCGGACTGAGGAGCAGGACTATTATTGGATTCTAGACAAGGCTGGTCTACCATATCCAGAGGCGATCGATGACCCCGAGGACATAGATTGCCTAGCCATCGTCAAGCTCCATCATGCAGAAAAGATACTGGAGCGAGGCTTCTTCACTTGTGCATCATTTGATGAGTATCAACAGAAATCACAGAATCTAATCAAACAAGGTGTCATCGATGAGGAGAGTCTGGCCGGAGCCAGAATCGAGAGATATGTTATCGGCCCGGTCTTCAATCTCAACTTCTTCTATAGCCCACTTGAGGAGGAGATGCCGAAGTTGGAACTGCTTGGTGTTGATTGGAGATTCGAATCATCACTCGATGGACATGTCCGCCTACCCGCTCCACAGCAGATGACCATGCCATTGGGCCAACAGATTCCTGAGATGACCGTCGTTGGTCACAATACTGCAACCATCAGGGAGTCTTTGCTGGAATCTGCATTTGAACTAGGTGAGAAGTTCATCGAGGCTTCAAAGGAACATTATGAACCTGGCATAATCGGCCCATTCTGCCTACAGACTTGCATTGACAAGGATATGAATTACTCAATCTATGACGTTGCTCCTCGAGTGGGTGGCGGCACCAATGTACACGTTAGTGTCGGCCATCCATATGGAAATGCAACATGGCGAAAGCCGATGAGTAGCGGCCGTCGAATCGCTCTTGAATTGCGAAGAGCCGCAGAACAGGACCGTTTGCTTGAAGTCTTGACATGAGGAGAGGACATGGAGTTCCCTATGTTCATCATGGGGATTCATCCTCATATGTTCTTTGAGTTCCTTGGCTGGGTCGCTGCGGTATTAACGATGGTTGCGGTTCGAAGACGAATCGGTGACCCTCTCAGTGACGAGCAACGTGTCCAAGTAGCATTGGCGGGGTTGTTCGGCGCTCTACTCGGAGCAAAGATACTGGCATGGTTGGAACATCCTCAGACCACATTCGAGGGACTCAGTGGTTCCCCTGCTTTATTGATTGGTGGCAAAACGGTGGTAGGTGGATTGTTGGGAGGTATGATAGGTGTTGAGACGGCCAAGAAGTTTCTCGGAATCAATACTCGAACTGGAGATCAATGGGTCCTTCCTTTAGCGGTTGGAATGTCCATCGGCCGACTAGGTTGTTTCTTCAGTGGACTTGATGATGCGACCTTCGGATATTCTACCAGTATGCCTTGGGGAGTTGATTTTGGAGATGGAGTTACAAGACACCCCACACAATTGTATGAGATATTATTCATTTGGATATTGATTGCCTGGATTAACACTCGCCAGCAATTACCCAAAGGGGGGGCTTTTAGAGCATATATGGTCGGATATTTGTGGTGGCGTTTGCTAATCGATTGGATGAAGCCTGCTGATGCTCCTCTGTTGACTCTATCTGCAATTCAATTCGCCTGTATCGGCGGTTTGTTCTGGTATCATCGTTGCGGAGTCATACGGGTCAAGGTTGAAGGCATTGATGCATCGTCAGAAGAATGATGAGCGTACGCAACAGGGACTACTTGTTCTACGATACCGCCACCTCGGTTTGTTCAGATTGTCTCAGGAGAGTGGAGGCAAAGGTCATCATCCAAGAGGACAAGGTATTCATGGACAAATTGTGTTATCCTTGCTCCAAGCGCGAGAAGGTGCTTCTTGCAGATGATGCAGAGTACTATCGCCGTTGTCGTGAGACTTTTGTCAAACCAAGTGAGATGCCGGAGAAATGGAATACATCAACGAAGTACGGATGTCCATATGATTGTGGATTATGTCCGTCACATGAACAACATTCATGCCTTACATTGATTGAGTTGACCGACCATTGTAATTTGAATTGCCCGATCTGTTATGCTTCAAGCGGCACCCATAGGCCTGATTCTTATCGAACATTGGAGCATATAGTGCAGATGCTCGATGCTATTGTTGAGAATGAAGGAAAGCCAGATGTGGTGCAATTGAGTGGAGGTGAGCCAACCCTTCATCCAGAGTTCTTCGAAATCCTTGATGCATGCAAAAAACGTCCTATACGGCATCTGATGATCAATAGCAACGGTATTCGAATTGCCAACGAACCACAATTCGTCGAGCGTCTAGCTCAATATTCACCTGGACTTGAAGTCTACCTCCAGTTCGATAGTCTCAGTGCCGAACCCCAGATGCGCCTTCGTGGTGCTGACCTCAGGGAGATCAGACAAAAAGCATTGGAGAACCTTGAAGCGAACGGGGTC
>JASMHR010000014.1 GCA_030750665.1 Candidatus Poseidoniaceae archaeon | reverse complement strand
TGCGGTCTGATAACACCCAACCTCCACCGGGCCTTGGCAACAGGTCCGAAAAACCCCCGCTTGTCGCTCTCCCTTCATGCAGTACAGTACCATCAGAAAGACGGAGAACGTGAAAGCCATGCCCAGCCAGAACACCGAGCATACCCTCCGCGTGTGCCATGTTGAAAGTACGGAAAGGCAGAGATGTGCGCCATGATGGATAGCCGTCGGAATTGATCATCAGGACCTCCAGACCTGAAGCGACTGCCACTCCATCCCCAACATGGCACAGACCCGCAATGCGGTCCTGCGACTTCCATGACCAGGCGACATTCCAACCAACGGAGGCAACGCCTTCTGTCATCTCAAGTCCCCCAGCATTCCCCATGCTATCAACTGAGCCCGGGCATCGTTGGTCAAACTGAACCACCGGCTACGGCCGTGTTCTCTTACCGCCAATATCCCGGCCTTGTACAATCCATTGGCAAGTTGTGACATTCTCGGCCTTTTGACATCCAGCCTTGAACGCAAGAAATCATCCGAAGGTGAGAATTCTCTATGTGAAGCAACTTCCATTATCTCACGTTCATGAGAAGAAAGTTTGCGCATTCTTTCGATATCCAGAGGTATGCTCTGACTGTTCCATCGTTGAGGTTGAGGAGCCAAGCCAGCCAACCTTTCTGCCAAGCCCGAATTTGGACTTCCTGTAGGAAGTTGAGTAGATTGCCCAGTTTCTGATGAAGAAGGAAGTGTTGGAGGTATGCTTGAAGCCGGAGATGGCATGACTGGAGAGATGTCTGATACTGGTACATGCTGATGTTCTGGTGCAGATACGTGTTCGAATTGCCCTGCTGATGGAGCGGAGGGCGCAGCTTGCATCAATGGAGCATCCTCTTCCAACCACAACTCAGTAGCCTCATCCTGGTGCGTAAGTTCTGACTGTTGTTCATCGGGTGGCTCGGAATCGAATCTAGGGTCAAATGGAGGGGACACATGCATTGATTCACGATTCCTGCGTGCTAATGAACCAAACATTCCACTTGCCATAGGTGCATCATGCAACGTCATCCTCGATGGAGTGACAGGCTCTGGTTCATCTTCCTCCAATTCAAGACCGAAGGCAGTCATTTCCTGTTGCCTCTCTTGTGACAATGTATCTTCTTGCTCAAGACCCCAAGGGTTGCTATCAAATTCACTTTCAATATCTTGAGATTCCTGAGATTCAGGTTCAGCACTCATCTCCTCTGGAACACCCAAGTTGGTCATGGTGCTGTGAGCATTGGAGTATTCCTGCTTGGTTTCTCTTTGCCAACTCAACTCTTGTTCCCTGTTTACAGCATCGGCTCTTGTATTATCCACTGCATCTCGCATTCTACGTACCAACCTGCTGAGATGACCCTGTGTCTCATCATGCAAGGCTTCAATCAATTCTTCATCACAATGCCAACTCTTGCGGCTCACAGAAGCGATTCTCTTTTCGATGATTTCTCGAATGCCGCTCTCATCAACTGGCTCTAGATTCATGACACTATCGAATTCATTGACCAGATCCTCCGGGAAAGCCTGAAACTGCTCTGGAGTCACGGTCACCAATACCAATGCCTTGAGGCGACGTAACGCACCTGTCAACCTCTGCATTGATGAACACAGCAGGGGGCCTGAAGCACTTGGGAAATCATAGGATATCAACTGCAGAGGGCCATGATATGCGGATACAGCTTCAACCATGTGATCCACCATTGCAGTGATATGGGGGGGACGGTCGAAACCCACCAACATCGAAAAGGTCTCATCGAGAAGACGCATTGCATGGTTCTCATGTGGAAACATGGTGAATGAACGGTGAAGTTCTGTCTGTGAAGCCAAGGCATGGATCAGCGATGTTCTTCCCGAACCTCGTTCTCCCTTCAACAAAATCATCCTCGGTGATCTCTGCCCTATCAATGAAGTCAACCGAGAAACCAGTTCATCCCTGCCCCCTAACAATCGATGTTCCCCTCGCTCCAATGGACGGCCAGTGAATGGATTCTCCCTCATAGGCGGGAGGCCATCGATTACCAGAGGTCGCATGAAGGGTGGGAATTCCACATCGGCTCATAAGCATTCAGGCGTTGACGCGTTAATCGGGCACTGGTTGAATGCGTCAATCGCATAGCGGAAGGCCTGATGGTTATGGGAAATGTAAGTAATTTATTCTCTTTCATTCCATATTAACGGATGATTAACGCATTATTAACGCATATTTCATCGCGTTAAAAGCGTTGAATACAGAAGTTTCCCCCCCGAAAGATTGAGACTTCAGCAGCGTTCGCATCAGCCGGAGATGCCTGTGCCTGTAGACAACAGCCGCCTCAAAGGATTCTTTCGCTTGAGTGCTGAAGAGCGTCTACAGTTGATAGCAGATATCGCAGGACTATCTGAACAGGATATTGCTGCATTATCCCCTAGTGGCGGCCTAAAGTTAGGTGATGCCAATAATATGGTTGAGAACGTGATTGGAACGATGTCCATGCCCATAGGAATCGCAACCAACTTCATCATAGACGGAAAACACCACCTCATTCCCTATTGCATTGAAGAATCATCAGTCATCGCCGCTGCCTCCAACATGGCCAAGAGATGCCACATATCAGGAGGATTTCAAACAAATAATGATGATTCATTGATGATTGGACAGATTCAACTGCTAGAGATTCCCCATTTCGAAACCGCCAAAAAGGCCATCTTGGAAGCCAAACAGAGCCTCATTGATGATTGTAACAGCCGCCAATCGACCATTATTCGCTTGGGAGGTGGATGTAAGGACATCGAAGTCAGGCAAACTGGAATAGAAGGGATGATGATTATCCATATCATCGTTGATTGCCTTGAGGCAATGGGTGCAAATACCGTCAACACGATGACCGAACGGATCGCACCCAGAATCGAAGCGCTATCCGGCGGGAGAGCACATCTGAAGATTCTATCCAATCTAGCCATTCATCGATTGGCTCGTGCAAGCGCCACATTCACTCCTGAAGAAATATCCAGAGATGGAAGCAGAGAAGACGGTCTTGTGGTCATCTCGGGTATCCTCGAAGCATATCAATTCGCAGATATCGATCCTTTCAGAGCAACAACCCACAACAAGGGAACCATGAATGGAATCTCAGCAGTCGCAATGGCATGCGGGCAGGATTGGAGGGCGATTGAAGCAGCCTGTCATTCGTATGTTGTTTGGGATCAAGGAAGATATGGAAGTTTGACTGAATGGGAACAAGATGAGAATGGCTCACTGGTTGGAAGAATCGAAGTCCCATTGGCAGTAGGTACGGTTGGAGGAGCCGTAAAGGTCCATCCAACGGCTGGAACAAATATGAAGATTCTAGGTGTTGATTCTGCAAAAGCCCTGGCTGGAGTAATGGCCTGTGCTGGCCTCGCCCAGAATCTTGGAGCATTGCGCGCATTGTCCACCTCAGGAATACAGTCTGGCCACATGCGCCTGCATCTGAGGAACATGGCTACAACATCAGGGGCCAAAGGCGACGAGATAGATGCGGTCTCTCAGATGGTTGAAGAAAGTGGAGAGCCAATAACCCAGAGTCTGATGGACGCAATGCTGGACAAGCATCGAATTTCTGACTGATGAATCCCAATCATTCCTCAAGTGCTGCTTCTACTTCTTCAGCAACTTCTTCAAGAGGCATTTCAATTGGCTCTTCTTCATTATCTCCTGCTCTTTCAGCGATACCTTCGAAATTATTCTCTTCTTCTACAGGCAATTCTGCCTGTTCCTCGTTCAATGCCATGGGCCGCTCCCCACCACCAGAAGTCAAACCTAGACTTGCTGCCTGTTCTCTAAACCACGCCCTGACCTTACGCTTCTCTGTATGCGGACAACCAAAGACCTCAGAGAACCTTCGAGTGGTTGAAAGGCGTTTGGTATTGCCATGACGACGACGTTCCACTAGGCCAAGTTGTACCAGTTCACGAACATGATCATAGGTCCTTTGACCAAGTAATTCGACAAGTCTGGATTGTAGCATCGGTTGGTGGAAAGCAATCAATGAAGCCGATTTCAACAACTTTGGCGGAATATCGGTCTTGGCATTACAAGGAAGATGCTGGGCCACCTTAGGTTTGACCTCAAGTGCCCAACGGCCGTTGATTTCTGCGAGTTGAAGTGCCCCGCCCCTCCTTCGTTTGAGGCTGGTTTTCAAAACCTCTAGAGAAGTTGCGAGTTGCGTTGGCTCAACCTCTAGGTCAACAGCCAACTCCTCAACCGACATCGAACGCCCTGCTCCAAACAATGTTGCTTCAATCAACGTCTCCAATTCAAAGGTCATTCAACTCTCTCCCATTCCTTCTGGTAATGTTATCTCGATGACCGGTCCTTCAGCATTGCCCGTTGTATCGGCTTCGAATTCCTCTGCAGCGGCGGCTTCTGCTTCAGCTTGTGCTGCGGCTGCGGCTGCGGCAGCGGCAGCCTCCTTTCTCGCAGCCTCTTCAGCCCTCTTCGCCATTCTCTGAATGTGTTGGACTCTTCCTCCAGCCTGAGATTTGATTCGTTCTGACAACTCATTCTTCTGCCCTTCTATACAGAGCCTGACCTCGTGAAAATCATCTTTTTGAGGCCAACGGTCAACCAATACCATCTGCCCATTCGGAACAACCTTCTGACGGACATCAGCATATCCACGATGAGTCAAGAATAAAGTTGAGATGAAGGCAGTTACATTTGCTTCGCCATCCAGTCCATCAACCTCGGTTCCATATTCATGTAACAAGTCGGCGCGTAATTGAGCGATCACTTCCTCGACCGGTATCTCATCTCCTAACTTTCTGCCATTCTCCAAGGCGACTTTCTTCATCGCTTGCCAACAACTCTGGATATCCCCATCCAAATCCTCGTCGTGCATTCTTGCACCAACATTGCTGAGTGCTTTCTTGACATCTTCAGCGTGTCTAATGCGATTCTCTTCTCTCAATTTATGGTCGTCAGCATCATCACAAGCATCTTTGAGCGCTGAAAGAAGTTCACCAAGAGTGACCTGGCGCCCTTCATCTCTGCGAATGCGTTCATTGAACAGACTAGGCAGTTGAGGCTCAGCACTTCCTGTCAGAACATTGGTGGTGAAGGAGAATTCATCATCATCATATTCCATCTCCCAACCCCAGTCAATGAACAGGTCGTCAGTTTCCTCCTCATTATCACGTAGAGCCCTGTCAAGGAGGTCTGCCGCCTGACCATGCAATACTTCCCATGCCAATCTGATTAGACGCCCACAGGCAGGTAGGTCCATCTTCTTCGAATCCTTCTTGATGCGCTCACCAAACAACTTGAGGAATTGGGAGAGGTCAACATTCCAGGGATCTAGATCTTCATCCCGAAATAATTCGAAAACGATAGCGACTGAGCGGTCAAAGGGGTCTTCGAGTCCAGCGTGTTCAGAATCCTCGATATGGGCTATTTCCACCAACCGATTGGCATATCGACTCGCTTCTTTGGAATCAGATTCCCCGCCAGCGATCAATTTGTCGATGACATCCTGTCTGAGAAAATATGAAGACAGGTTCGACTGCATTGTTTCACCTCATTTCTCATCAGTCCTGAGTCAGGGCATCTATATCCAGATCATCAGTATTTTCAGCCTCATCTTCCACTTCAGCAGCCTCGCTTGCTGACCCTTCCTGGTCCATGGACTTGCGGCGAACTTCCTGATGTTCCTCGATATCTTCTCTCATCTCTTCAGCTCTTTCAGCCAAAGCACCGAGTCCTTCGGCATCTTCATCCTCAGAATGGATATTACCGCCACCTCCTAGTGAGGAAGGCGTTGGCAATGGTTCTGGAGCACGAGGCATGTTCTCTGTGTTTGGAAGACCTTGAGAATCTATCAATGAGCCTTCACGGACTGCTTTCTCCTTCTGGACCTTCAACTCGGCCAAGGCAGCAGCACCCAGTTCGATAGCGCGCTCTCGGTCGAAGTTAGCGATGCGGCGACTGCAACCATCACCTGCATGCGTTATTCCAATATGATGGTCAGCCAGTTGGAGACTGACCTTCCTCAAGGTCACCATGATGAATTGGGCCCGCTCACTGCGTTCTCGACACATCGTAGCAATTCTTTCGGCATTGAAAGCATCGAGATTCTGGTCAACCTCATCAAAGTAATAGAATGGACTCGGATCATAATCCTGTATTGCGAATATCAGTGAAAGAGCAGCCATCGATTGCTCACCACCAGACAATTGTTTCAGTTTACAGCGAGAACTCTTGCCACTGGGCTGACACCACATCGACAAACCTCCCTTGAATGGTTCATCCGGATTCTCAAGGAACAACTCTCCCCTTCCGCCATCGGACAATATCTTGTACACCTCACGGAAATTCTTATCCACAGACTTGAGGACATGCAACAATCTGGTCTTGCGTTGTTTCTCTAGCCGCATAGTCAGGTCGATGAGTGATTTCTTTCTCTGCTGTAGGGTTCCATTATCCGTCTTGAGATCAGATAATCTCTCCTCAGTAACATCGTATTGCTCGATTGCCAACATGTTGACATCTCCAATCAATCCCAGACGGCGGTCTAGAGTGCGCACCTTGCCCTCAGCCTCCGAGACCGATGGTAAGGCAACGGTTTCTTCCGCTGGCGAGATTCCTGCAGTACCCATTTCATCGAGGAGTTCATCGAGTGCCTCTCTCTTCTGTTGAAGTTGCAGGGTGAATTCAGCCGCTCTCTTATCCAGAGTATCTGCTTGATTGGCCTTCTGAGTCAGGCCAGCATGCAGAGTTGCCCTTTCCTCAGTCAGACTCAAACGCTCTGAATCGAGTTCCTTGTGCTCTTCGGCAATTTGACTGTGTGCAGATTCAGCCTCTTTGAGTTCAGCCATGATCGATGTAATCTCTTCTTGCCATTGCTTGATACTAGCCAAGCGTTCTTCATTCTCCTTCTCCAATCGAGCGCGCCGGTCTGATAATTCATCCACCCTCTCAAGAAGAATACGCCCCTTCTCACTGCCGCCATCAATGATTGCCTTGGCTTGTGCCTGTGCTGCAAATGCACCCACCCTGATCTCCTGAACCTCTCGGAGTTTCTCTTGAAGATGTGCGGGGCTTGCTTCCTGCAATGCTGCTGTTGCAACTTCCCTGGCCAACTCTGTAACCCGCAACGCATCGGTGACTCGTTGCAACTCCTCGGCTCTTTTTGCAGCCTGTTTCTCGAGTTGATTGAATTTCTTATTGAACGTTTTTACAGCCCCAGTGGCCTTTGCAAGTCTCTGCTCACATATTCTGAGGTCCTCTTTCCATTGACGCTGACGCAGACTGTTCTCATCTCCAGATATCTTGGATATCCTCTGGTTCAACTCTTGCTGTTTTCTCTTGCAGGCCAACAACTGGTCGTTGACCTTGTATGATAATCCATGAAGGCGCCCAACCTCGACATCCAATTTGTCGACCTCATTCATTCCTTGGATATGACCGCCGAATCCTACCTTGAGGCGAACCCTGCTGCCTCCAACCATGGCACCACCATGTTCAGTTACTCCACCATTGAGAGTGACCATTCGCACTCCACCCATGTGTTTTCGAGCGGTAGTCATGCTATCCACAATCAAAGTGTCTCGTAGTACATACTTGACCGCTGTTTCGATTCGTGAGTCATGTTCCAGCATCTGCCAGGCAAATCCAATGACGCCTTCTTTCTTTTCTGTCATCAATGAACGACCACTGGATCTTCCGACCTGGATCTTGTTCAGAGGAAGGAAGGTGGCACGTCCTGCGTCTTTCTTTCGCAGATGAGCCATACACTCGTGGGCAATTTGATCATTTTCGACAATGATGCTGTTCATTCCTCCACCAACTGCTGTTGCAAGTGCTTCCTCATGAGTAGAATCCTTTGGCGAACACATCTCACTGATGGTCCCAAGAATTCCGCGTATCTTGCCATCATCTCGAAGATCAAGAATTGTGCGAACTGCTCTGGCCATCCCATCTCGACTCCCTGAACGACTCTCAAGTTCACTTCGAGCGACCACAAGTTTGCGCTCGGTCTCTCTCAAACGTCCTTCTACAGCCGCCGCCTCCTCGATGAGGCGCGCTTCCTCTCTTTGCAATGTGGTCAGTTCCGCAGCCATCGATGTTCGATCGGTCTCTGGGTCACTTTCTGCCAACTCTTCGCCTTCGAGAACCAATTCATCGACATTGAGTTGTAACTCTGCAACCATCTCTTCTGCTTCAGCCAACTGTTCAGAAGCGATGTCTACCTTCTGAACTTCGAGTCCATGCGCCAACTTAGCCTCGTTCAATGCCTCGGACATCGACTGATACTTTTCATTGGCCTTGCCTTGGGCACGAGTCAGTTCTATTGTCTGTCTATCGCCTTCAAGAAGCGCTTTACGTGCATCCTTCTCAGCATTCTCTGCCTTTTTCAGATCTGCATCTGCTTCTAGCATGGTTTGCTCAGCTTGAGCAATCTCAGAGAGATGATTCGTATGAGCGACTTCGGCTTCTGTAGCATCCTCCTGAATCAAATCAATTGACTCAAGAGCATCCTCAACCGCGTCTTCCGCATCGGAAATCCGGTCCTTGTTGCGATCTGTGGAGATGCGCATATCGTTGATTCGATTCATCATCTCAGCACTATCATCCCCAAGCACCTCAGCCATCTGCCGAGAGACCTCAGCAAGACGGTCATCAATATCCAGAAGTTCCTTCTCGCCTTCCTGAACAATAGTTCGAAGTTTCTTAGCGTCCTCGCCATATCTTGACTGTTCATTGACGATGAAGTCTATCTCTTCCATCCTTGAACGATGTAGTGAATGCATCAAAATGACTTTTGCTTCATCCAATTGCTCTTGCAATTCTCGATATTTGAGAGCCGCTTGGCGCTCTTTCTTGAGGTCCTTCATCCTCGCACCAAGTTCTTCCTCCAACAACTGGATTCGTTCCAGATATTCCTCAACCTGATTCTTCTGCCGATCAGCCTTTCTTATCTCATCGTCATAAGAAGTGACACCGGCTACACTGTCCAAGACCTTGCGTCTAGACATCGAGCTCATCTTGGCAAGACTGGTGACATCGCCTTGGAGGACTATGTTGTATCCATCTGCTCTAGCATTGGTCTCAGACAATAACCTCCTGAATGATTTCAGTGAACTCTCCTCTCCATTGAGTAGGTACTTGGATACCACGTTGTTTGTCTTGGTCAAACGGATGGTGCGAGTCAAACGTATCTCATCAGTATCAATACTCATTCGTCGTCGACCCTTCTTGTCAGCAGGATTGTCGAGAATCAATGTGACCGTGCAATGCTTTGCAGGTTTGTTTCGACTACCTCCATTGAATATCAGGTCCTTGGAATTGGCAGCCCGGAGGCTCTTGTTGGAACGCGGCCCCAATACGAACTGAATCGCATCTCCACAATTTGATTTCCCAGAGCCATTTGGTCCGGTCACCGCAGTAAATCCTCGGTCGAGTGGGATTACCACTTCGTCCTTGAACGATTTGAAATTCTCCATCTCCAAAGCCTTGAGATGCACCCTATCCCCTCTGTAGATGAAGACCTTTGGTCAACATCATGCTTCAGGGTCTATCGACGGGTAATAAGGGCTACGCAAACCGAATAGAGCGGCAAGGCGATTGAAGGACCCAAAACAATTCGCCGAAAGGGTGCTGAATCGTCTCGGGTTCAAAGTTGACCGGTGCCATCACACTGACCGCATCCTTGTCCGCTGCAGTAATGGCAGGTGCGGCCCATCTCAAAACCACCATCATCATACAGACCGCGTTCAAACGAATCTTCAAACTGGTCGAGTTTCATCGCTTGACGCATCTCACCAATGGTCCTGAAATCTCCCACTCCCTTGACCTTGTGTTTGCCAGCGAATGGATCTCCTATGCGATTATCTCGGAACATCCTTTCTTGAATCGCCATGCTATGTCCATCAGCGACCATTCCACCACCTTCCTCATGTTTCTCCTTGAGGCCGAGAGTATGTTTGCGCATAGACAATCCATTGAGAATTGAACGCAGACCCAGGAGGGCGAAAACAGAGTAGATGATGACTGAAGGTAATGGAAGGCCAGTCAAGCCCTCAAAATCGATTGGTTCTTTGTCAGGAGACAGTTGTCCCATCGAATCGAGAACGATGAGAACGAAGAATGTCAAACCGAAACTGATCTTTATCTTGGAAGAACGCATCCTCTTTGCCAACTTCTTGTTAGCGCCTCCACCTTTGCCTTGCCGTCCTTTCTTTTTCTTCGGCAAGGCTCCAACGAGCAATGGAATCAGACCGATACACAGGCCGATGAGATCGTGTAACTCATACAGCCCTGTTGCGCCAACACAATCCTCAATCTCGGATTCATCCTCGTAGTCGCCACTCAAGGCCTTGGAACAGGTATCGGAGGCGATGTTGTTCCACATCAATTTTGCAGGTTCGCCACCAAATTCTCCCAGCCCGACATGGACATTGACCGCTGCAATGCCAATGATCAGTATGCCGAGAACGACGGCTATGATGCGCGGAATCTTACTCCCCATCAGGCGGCGTACCATTACACCCCTCCATAGTGCTATCGGGAACACATACATCGAAGTAGGATACGCGATATCTTGAACAATAAGTTCGGTTGGAACGTGTATTGGAGCCTATGGCACATATCTTGGTGGTTGGCTCAGGCATTGCTGGACTGTTTGCAGCAATACGGTGTGCAGATGCAGGGCATACGGTCAGCATCGTCACCAAGAGTGCTCCCCGCGACTCTTCAACAAATTGGGCTCAAGGCGGAATTGCCGGCATTCTAGACAAGACCGATGGACTGGCTCTAGATGCACATATCACCGATACAATCGCCGCTGGTGATGGGCATTGCGATGAGGAAATCGTGCGAATAGTATGTCGAGAAGCAGGAGACCGAATAAGGGACCTGCTATCGATTGGAGTGAAGTTCGATACCAACCTCGACGGAGAATTCGATCTTGCCAAAGAAGGTGGACATTCATCTTCGAGGATACTGCACGCCAAAGATGCAACTGGGGCCGAGATCGAGGGTGCCTTGATGGCCGCAGTCAGGAGTTCAGAATTGATTTCGATGTACCCTGACCATCTTGCCGTTGACCTGATTCTGGATGACAAGAATGCAAAACAGAAAGATGTCGTTGGAATATGGTGTCTCGACGACTCAGAAATGATGGTGACTTTTGCAGCCGATGCAATTCTAATTGCGACTGGTGGCGCTGGCCAACTCTATAGACACACAACTAACCCGCATGTCGCTTGTGGCGATGGCATAGCGATGTCAATTCGGGCTGGGGCGCTAACCAGAGATATGGAATTCGTACAATTCCATCCCACCGCACTTGCTCTTGAAGGCGATAGACCATTCCTGATCACCGAGGCATTGCGTGGACATGGTGCCGTACTCCTGACCAGAGATGAGTATGTGAGATGGAAGGAAGAAGGAGGTTCTCCAGAGAACTATTCATTCACCTTGAAATACAGTCCCTCGGGAAGTCTTGCAACCAGAGATATCGTCGCCAGAGCAACCGATGAAGAATTGAAAAGAAGTGGACAGGATAGCGTTTTCTTGGTGACTGAGCATCTTGGTAAGGATGTAGTACAACGATTCCCAACTATCGAATCCCGTCTCCAAAGGCATGGAATTTCATTGGCGGAAGACCCGCTACCAGTTTCTCCAGCAGCACACTATTTCGTTGGTGGATTGGCAGTTGATGATAACGGCGGAGTATTACAGGCAGGACTTGAACGTGTGATTGGCGGATTGTATGCGATTGGTGAAGTTGCTTGTACGGGCATGCATGGAGCCAACCGTCTAGCATCAAACAGTCTGCTCGAAGCAGTTGTTTTTGCCCATAGGGCATCGGAGCATCTCATTGCAGTCATTCAGGACACTGCCCCCCGTACCCTGCCGGAATGGAGAGCCGATGAAATGGTCGAGATGAGAGAGCATTCCCCTCTTGTTCATGATAGAAGGGCTTTGCAATCGACCATGACTGATGATGTAGGATTGGTCAAATCCAATGCTCGCCTCCAACGTGCAGAACGGCGACTGGCATTATTGAAAGAGGAAGTTGAACGGTTGTGGCAGAGATGCAAACCGAGTAAAGAACTGGTTCAACTACGAAACATGGTACAGGTCGCTAGAAGAGTATGCTCGTCGAGTATTGCCCGAAAAACCAACATTGGTCTACATTACAACAAGGATCTCATCTGAGTCCATATGAATCCTCAATCGCCTTGATCAAGGCGATGAGTTGATTGTTCAATGGGGTTGGAATACCATGCCGCTCAGCTCTAAGTACCACTTCACCACAGAGTGAATCTATCTCGGTCTTCTTCGCAGCAATGACATCTTGTAACATCGAACATCGGTTGCTTGCTGTACGTTGAAGGACTTCACCAAGAGTCTCTAGAATCTCGAATTGGTCTATTTCAATCCCTTCTGCAGTGGCCACCATTCTCGACTCTTCCATAACTGCCACTGCTTGATTCATCAATCCATGTTGCTCTAGAATCAAACCATTCTCCACTCCACTGATAGCAGCCAATGGATTGATTGCAACGTTGAGCAACAACTTCACCCACAGTGCCTTCTCTATATCATCAATCCATATTGGAGAAAGGCCGGCCTCATCGAGAATTGAGAACAATTTGCTGGTGCGCGGGTCTGCGAGAGTGGGGCATTGCTCTTCCAAAGAGCCGATACTGATGCTACCTATTCCGGTCCAATGTACTTCATTGAGTCCGAAGCGGGTGGCTCCATGTACTGTGGAAGCAGAGAGCACACGTCCCCATCCAAGTCTGCTCGCCAGAATCTCGGAATGGCCAAGTCCATTCTGGATACTGATGGCAATCCCCTCCTCTGCAAGGACTCGTTCAGCAAGTTCTGCCATCTGTGGAGTAGCTGCGGATTTGCTGCAGATGAAAGCGATATCTATCTCTGTTGTCAGGTCTTCTTCACTATTGACCAAATTATATTCAGAAGGCGATACCTGGCTCACTACTCCATCGGGAGAATGCATGACCAGACCACTTTCCAATGCCTGTAGAGTGGCTCCCCTAGCGAATAATGTCAGATCATTATTCCTCAATCTTGCAGCCAATAGCCCGCCAATAGCCCCTGGCCCAAGAATTCCGATTCTCATCCATTCACCCCAGTGCCCAAGCAGCAAGATGCAATTGGACCTGGCCATCCTTCAATTCCATCCAAGCCACAAGAATATCATCACTGGCCTGCCAATTCAAGGTCAGAGTCACTTCAACACCATCATTGACAACGCCATGTTGTGCCCAACCTGTTCCATTTCCATGGTAGCGTTCATCAAAACTCAAAGAGTCATCAATATCTCGGAAAGAAATCTCCAGACTTCCTGCTTCCGAAGAATTGAATGCCCATCCTTTCTCGATCCAATCCATTCTCGGAATCCCTGAATCCATCATGATGACCGGAGGGCCATCCACCAATTCCCATGATGTCGAGTCCTCACCACATTGGTGGAGTAAGCCACCTACACTACCTGTCCATGTCAAGTTTGTAGCGCTGAGGTTTGGCCAATCAACCCTCTTCTGCAAATCCGAATCCCATCTCCATCCCTCTTCTGATACACTCGCTTGGCGCCAGGTACCACCACTGCTGCAATCAAGATCCTCTGAAACCATCAGGTCATCTCCATGTTGCCAACCCATCGCTCCTGTGATGTACCACTCACTCGAATTGGTCCAATTCAATCCAGGAGAGCCATCATCTCCGAAACGCCAACCATTTGTGGGCAGGATGAAGGTTGGCGTCAAGTCTGGTTCCCCAAGGGCCCATGACTGCATCTTGCCATCATCAGTGATAATCCTAAGTCTAAGTGAACTGATATCTGTCTGCATCGAACCGGCTTCACCCTCTATACATACGGGCACTGTGAACTTACTACTATTGGAAACGACTGAAGTTGACTGAGGTTCAACGATGCTCCACAATACTGCGCTGTTTGAGGCACTTGGTTCAGAACCGAGACTGAGATTGAAGGAATTGGAATCTTTGCTGACTTCCAAAGCCGTACAAAGAACAGGAGATTGTTGGTCGCCACTAAATTGCCAGAATGGTTGAGCAAGGGTAATATCAAAATCTGGTCTAATTTGTACATCACGCTCATCTTCGCCATTCTCAATCGTGATGATCAATGTGGATGGAGAAGTTGCCAATTCAGGAGTAAACCATTCAAAATGCACCACTTCCTTCCCTTCAGCGCTCAATTTACCATTACATCCCTGTTCAAGACCAGTTACTTCTTCCCCACATGCCCATGAAATATTCCAATCCTCAACCCCACCTTCACTTGAAGCAGTAATCTGCCAATCCTGAGTCAATAGCCCAGGGTTGGAAACTGTGATACTGAAACCTCCACTGGAATTGAAATCGGTATAATATACCTCAGAAGGCCATTTCCATTCCAAATCCGAATCCCAATCATCTTCCTCCAATGTAGGCATCTCAGCCGGCATCATCATCAGAAGAGATACAACTAGTATCATCGATAAACGCCGCCCTGAATCTTCATCCAATGGTCGGATATCATCGAGAATGACTGGAATCCTTTCATCTCCACCCTGCGAAGCGATGAGCATTCCTCCTGCAATGACAACAAAAGTCCAGATGACATGGCCAGTGAATGCTCCAAGCAGGAAACCGAGTGATAACAAAGAGATGAACAAAAGAATCTGCACTCCTTGAGAGCGGGCTGATTCCATCCCTGACATGGCGACAATGATTCGGCCTCCCGGAAAAGTCGGAATTGGAAGTAAAGATATCCAAGCAACAAGCATCAATCCGTGCCCAGCAAGAGCGATTGGATGCGCCCATGCAGATTTCAACGACAATACATCTGCATCCCACATGAAGGAAGCAATGAGTTGTGGCAAGAGCCCAAAGGTGAGCCGATTCGGTTGAGAGCCAATGCTCCTCTCTATTGGCGTAAGCCATAACCCAAGTATCACCAATCCCATTCCACAAATCAGTATAGTGACTGGGGCTGCCATACTTATCCAGCCCAATCTACGCCGATCTGCCCACGGCATAGATTCCATGCGTGGGTGATTTGGAATTGCAAATAGAGCAAATGGCCATCCAGGATATGGAATTGGCAAGGCTATTGGAAGGAGTCCTCCAACTCTGACTCCAAGCCGAGTGGCTACGGTTCGATGGACAAAGTCGGCCAACGCCAATACCGCCATCATTGGAACTGCATAGGAAAGTAATCCTGCCCTGATGATATCTGAATCTGTCCATTCAGAGCCAGCGTGAAGAGGGAGCAGCCAGACGATCCCCATTATCCAAGTCGAGAACAAAGATGCAAGCCAGAAATAGAGTCGGTGGTCATTCCCCAAAGTAAACAATGAAGGGGGTGAAGGAAAGATTGTGACCTTCCATGGTTCATCTCTACTCAATCTTGCCATCCAATCGAGTTCATTCAGATGAAGATTCAAGCCAACCAAGGCATCATGAGGATTCTCCATCTCCTCATTCTCGATTCGAACTCTTACCAACCAAGAGGGCCACATGTCTCCAAGTTCTTCCAGTACGTCGAAATAACGAGAAACAATGTGTTGCAAAAGGTCCTTCTGACTCCATGCCTTCTTCTGGGCCTTGATACGCTTGAGTGGAGTTTTTGTTGACTCTGCTTCAGACATTGCACTCCCCCCGCGTTGATGCCTACTCGGCAATCACACATCAAATCCATTGCCTAACGTGAAGTTAGAATGTTCTCACTTATTCTTGAATCGCTTCAAGCGGAATGTTTCTTCGCGCTCCATCTCTTCAAGTCGCAATTGAATGAAATCACGCGCTTCTTCCATCTCTGGAATAACCTTGAACTCCAATGCATTAACTCTACGCTTGGTAGCTTCTATTTCAGCAAGCATACGCTTCAGTGTAGCCTCCATCTCAGCAGCCTTGACCATTTTTTCAATCAGTTCTCCAAAAGATTCTGCTGCCTCATCGATATATGGACTTGAGCCTATGAAACCAAGTCCACGTTGAGTGAAAGAAGCATGGAGATTGGAACCTGAAACACTGGGAACAACAACTCCCATGATGTTTCGGCGTTCAACTTCAACCTCTGGGTGGGTAGAGATGGCAATTGCCGCTGCCCTTACAGAAAGACCGCCTTCTATAGCGTTGGCAAGGTCAATTCTAGACTTCGCTCCTTGATATGTCTGAGTCAATTCCTGCTTAGCCTTGATCATCTCCGAAAGCAATTGTCTGAATTCGTGGAACAGCCCATCTCGCTTCATCTTCAATAGATTGTAACCATTCTTGGTTTGCTTGATTCGACGTTTCAGGTTGATCAGTTCACTGCGAGTCGGTTTGATATCGAGTGCCATGATTTCACCTCCTGTTCAATGATTGATTACAAACTCATTCCTTCTTGTCGGTTGGATGATACTTGTCAATCCATTGCTGGTCGAGACGCACCAGATACTTGGTCGAAATACTCTGCATCAAGTTCCAGCATAGGTCTAGAGTTTCATCGATTGAGCGGTCCTCATCTCTGTTTTGGCGTAGGAACTTGTCCTCAAACAAACCTGAGAAATCAAGAAGTTGTTTGTCACGCTCATTCAATGCATCCTCTCCAACGATTGCTACCAATCCTCGCAATTCGCGGCCTTGGGCATACCCTGCATACATCTGGTCGGAAACCGACTTGTGGTCTTCACGTGTAGTATCAGCACCAATGCAACCACCCATCAATCTAGAGAGGGAAGGAAGCACATTGATTGGAGGATAGATTCCTGCTTGGTGTAATTCACGGCTGATCACAATCTGACCCTCTGTGATATATCCTGAAAGGTCAGGTATAGGGTGAGTGATATCGTCTCCAGGCATAGTCAAAATCGGGAATTGAGTAATGCTTCCCTTCTTGCCCTTGACCAATCCTGCACGCTCGTAGAGCATTGCCAAATCGGTGTACATGTATCCTGGATATCCACGACGTCCGGGCACCTCTTCACGTGCTGCTCCAATCTGTCGGAGTGAATCACAATAGTTGGTCATGTCAGTGTAAATCACCAGTACGTGGTAATCCTGCTCAAATGCAAGGTATTCAGCCGCTGTCAGAGCCAGCCTTGGAGTGATCAATCTTTCGACCGCTGGGTCATCCGCCAGATTGACGAACAATACCGCATTCTCCAATGCTCCAGTTCTCTCAAGGTCGCTACGGAAGAAGTTGTACTCTTCTGCAGTGATTCCCATTGCACAGAATACCACAATGAATTCTTCATCGCTCTCAGTCAACTTTGCTTGACGTGCAATCTGTAGAGCGATGTCGTTGTGTGGAAGACCACTCGCTGAGAAAATCGGTAACTTCTGCCCACGTACCAGAGTTGTACAACAGTCAATTGCTGAGATTCCAGTTTGTATGAAATCGTGAGGAGATTGGCGGCTATACGGATTGATTGCCGCACCGATGATGTCTGCATTCTCCTCTGCAATGATTTCTGGACCACCATCTCTTGGTCGTCCTGCTCCATCGAGAATTCTACCAATCAAATCCTTGCTCACTGGTAATTTGAAAACATCTCCAAGGAAAGTCACTCCTGTTGTAAGGTCGACGCCAGCCGTCCCCTCGAATACTTGCACAACAACCAAGTCATTGCTGGTATCGAGAACTTGTCCATTTTTGATACTACCATCTGCCAACCTGAGAGATACAATCTCTCCAAATGCAACTGGCTCGGTCTTGTCGAGGAACACCAAAGGTCCCTTCACGTCTGTTATTGTCCTGTATTCTTTTCCTGTCATAACAATCCCCCCTCAATTATCCTCCACCGCAGCTGCGATTTCTTTGTTCATTTCATCTACCAATCCATCGATTCTGTCGAGATATCCGGCCTCGAAACGATTTCTCATCAGAGTGGTTCTGGCTGGAACGTTGACAACGTCCTCAAGCAATCCACCTGAGGCGATTGCTTTCTTGGCATTCTCTTGGAAACTCAGAATTGCCTTGGCCATCTTGTACTGCTGATCAACTGCAGAAAAGGCATCGACTTCATGGAAACCATTCTGTTGCAGGAAATACTCTCGAATCATCCTAGCCACCTCAAGAGTGAGTTGCTGGTCTATAGGAAGGGCATCCGAACCGACCAACTGAACAATCTCTTGCAATTCAGCCTCAACCTGCAGCAATCCCGAAATCTCAGTACGTACCTCGGGGAAATCCTGTGCCACATTATCGCGGAACCATTGATCAAGAGACTGTGGATACAGGCTGTAGGAACCAAGCCAATTGATTGCAGGGAAGTGGCGTTGACGCGCCAGACCTGCATCCAATCCCCAGAACACCTTGACAATTCGAAGAGTCCCTTGGCTGACCGGCTCGGAAATATCTCCACCTGGCGGTGATACTGCACCAATGACAGTGACTGAGCCATCCAGGCCATTCAGAGTCTCAATTCGCCCAGCACGCTCGTAGAACTCAGCCAATCGGCTCGATAGGTAAGCGGGATATCCTTCTTCTCCAGGCATCTCTTCAAGTCGGGAGGAAATCTCACGCATAGCCTCAGCCCAACGGCTTGTTGAATCTGCCATGAGAGCAACGTCGTAGCCCATATCTCGGAAGTATTCAGCAATGGTGATTCCAGTATATACACTGGCTTCACGTGCAGCCACAGGCATGTTTGAGGTGTTGGCAATCATGACGGTACGGTTCATCAATGGCTCACCGGTGTTTGGATCTATTAGATGTGGGAACTCATCCAGAACTTCTGTCATCTCATTACCGCGCTCCCCACAGCCGATGTAAACGACTATCTCAGCATCGGAATACTTGGCAAGGCTCTGTTGAGTAACCGTTTTTCCTGAACCGAATGGACCTGGAATTCCTGCAGCACCGCCCTTTGCGAGTGGGAATAGGAAATCGAGAATTCGCATACCGGTCACCAATGGCGTGTCAGGTGCGTACTTCTGGCGGTAAGGTCGTGGAGTTCTGACCGGCCATTTCTGCAACATCTGTATCTCATTGCCATCATCTAACTTGCAAACATTCTCAGTGACATTGAATTCTCCGCTCTTGATAGTGGATACAACCCCTGAGATTCCGGGTGGAACCATAATCTTGTGAACAATGGTGTCAGTCTCTTGGACAGTACCGATGATGGAACCCGATTCAACTCTATCTCCTTCGGAGACTGTAGCCTCGAAATTCCACTTCTTCTCCATGTTGATACCATCTGCATCAACTCCTCTTGTGATGAACACTCCCATCACCTCCTCCAAAGTTGCGAGGGGGCGCTGAATACCATCATAAATCTCAGTCAATAGACCGGGACCCAGAGATACTGACAGGGTTTCACCAGTGTTGAACACCGGCTCCCCTGGACGAATACCACTGGTATCTTCGTATACCTGGATAATCGCCTTCTCTCCATGCAGTTCGATGACTTCTCCCATCAGTCCTTCATTCCCTACACGCACCACGTTATACATGCTTGCAGTCATTCCTATGGCGGTCACCACTGGACCCGATATTCTATAGATTGTTCCTTCATTACTCATTTTTCCACTTTCCTTTTTTGTTTGCATCACTTCCAGAGATCAACTCCGATAGCCTTGCGAATAGTTTCTCGCAAGGTATTGTCCTCCCCTGTACCGATGCCGAGCACGGTGGGAGTAACGCTGTCCGATAAGGCAAACTTCAGCCGGTCGGGCATTCTAGCAAGAAGTGTTGAATCGATTACTACGATCCCCACCTCATTATCATTCAACAATCCACGTAAAGTCTGGGCACAAGCCTCATCATTATCGGGATTATGGAGATTGTTGATTCCAGCCAACTGGAATCCAAGAGTGAAATCAGCGGAACCGACGATTGCTATGTCCATTCATAATCACCTCATTCACAAAATATGTGCTTCCAACACTTCTACCGACAATCCGGCTGATACACCTCTAACTATGAGGCGTAAATCATTGACTTCCTTGACCTTGAGAGAGATGAAATTGATTACAGGAAGAGCCGAAAGAGGATGGAGGTAACTCATCCTCTGTAGGTCCTTCTGCTCTCTTTCTTGTAGCCACAGGACTACTGGATCCAGAGTTCTCAAATTAATTGACTCTTGTAATGCACTCTCAAAACCAGCTGCATCAAATCTTGATGAGCGGCGTAATATCTCCAACAATCCATTTGAATCAACTGTTGAAGCACTGTTGAGTTGACTGTTGTTGATCAATCTGCCCCCTGGAATCAATGCTGCTCTCAGAACTTCATCGTCAAGTCCTAGATTTCGTGCCTCAAGGATATTGAGGATATTACGATGATCGATTTCCATTTGTAGGTGATTTCGAAGAATTCTATCTGACAAATCCATTCCTTTAGCAGCGTTTATTGCACTCTCAAAATAGTGTAAGTCAAGGGCGTCCTCATAGACGCTCAGTTCTGCATCCTCAGCAATTTCAGTTAGAGCCTTGCTCAGTGGCAAGCCCTTCATTGCAGATGCTGCATCTGCAAGAGTATCTGAATTACTGATGATTTCAATCCACGATTTATTGATTTCATTCTCCTCAGGCAATACGGCATGAGTGACCTCCTCAAGGGATGCCCCTGTTGATATCGCTCGCAAAACGATCTTTGCGTTCTGATATGAAAATCTCTCCGCATAGATTCGTACTTGCTCTTTCAAACGACCACTACAGAACTTCATCACCGAAGTCAATTCCTTTTCCAGATTGTGAGTCAACGCCATTTCAATCAAATCGCTGCCTGAATGCTTGGCTGCATAGATGTCAACCTCATTTCGATAACCGGCATCTGCGACACTGGCCGCTAATTGCTCTGGTGTCTGTTGAATGAGTTGGCGCATGCGCGTCCTATCGATCAAACTACTCTTACGAGACTTGGCTCGGGCAGCAGCTGTACTCGGATTGGACGAACCTGTAATCAAATCAATTCCGCCTTTCAACCAAACAATGTTTCACTGACTTGCCCCAGCAAGTCATTCCATGCGTTCTCAAGCATTCCGTCAAATCTGAAGTCAAGACTGACCGAACCGTCCTTGGACTCAAGGGTGAAACCACCCAATCCTTCGACATCATCCCCTACCTTGTATGGACTATCAGTTGTCAAGACCTTACGGTCCATCGCAGTAGGACGAAGAATCATGTCCTTACTTCCTTCAGTCTTTGCTGAACCCAACAACTTCTTCAGAAGTCCTGAGCGCCCCTTGAGAGAGGCACTACCAACCTGTTCCTTCAAGGAACCATAGGTTGCATCGAGTTCTTCTCTACGAGCAATCAACTGTAATTTTTGGTTGGCTTGCTTTGCGCTTGCCACGAGTTCTATTCCTAATTGACTGGCTTCACGAGACGCTTTGGCAGCATTGCCCGAAATGATATCATCTGCTTCAGATTGAGCAGCAGCAATAATTTCTGCAGCCTCTTCTTCGGCTTTCTTGATGATAGCATCAGCCTCGGCTTTGGCCGCTGCGGATATTTCATCTGCTAATTTCTTCATCGACATTCTGATTCCCCCTTACCCTTAGGTTAGACCTTGGGTATAGACACTCACATGAAGAGTGGTAGTAGACCTAGGATGACGATAGACTCTGGCAGTGCTGTGAAAATAATCGCGTGACCAAAACGGCCAGGATCTTCTGCCAACATACCGACTGCTGCTGCACCAATGTTTCCTTGGCTGATACCTGCACCAATACCTGCAAGTCCAACTGCCAGTCCTGCTCCCAACTTACCCCAAGCATCTACTGTCTGGGCGTTATCGCCCCTTCCATCAACTTCTTCGGGTACTACCGCAGCGACGGTGTCTGCAACCAGTGCAACCAACATCAATACCGCAAGTGTTCTCATACTCATCTTCAATATTCTTGTTTTCATATTCTTACCTCATTTTGTCCCTGTGGACCATCATACGCCTTCCTTGGAATAGCGGTCTGCACCGCCGAGTGGAGAGAAAGGCTCCCCACTGCCTTCATGAAACTTGCCCATCCACTCCACGAAGTGAAGACGGGCTGTGTGAATATTAGGACTGAATACACCCAATACCCACGCGAATACTTGCACAAATAACCACAAAGCAAGAGTGACTACAACCAATAACGCATTGATGAGGATATCTTCACCATTCATCACCAGTTCTAATGAATGAACAAGATTGTGATAACCGAGCATATTTCCAGCCTCAGCAATCTTCACTCCAACGACTCCAATGGCAAAGAGACGTATGTATGATAATGTGTTTGAAAGCAAAGAGATGGTTTCAAGCGGGCCAATCATCCAACCGGCTGCTCCAAAACCTTCGTACTTGACTAGGCCCCAGCATACTGAAAGCAAGCCAACAGCAGCCACGACCAATCCTATAGTGAGCATCAAATCCAAAATGTTTCCAGATGCTGTGCCATGTTGGCCTGCGGTTGCCATGAATCCGTAAATGGCTGCTGAGCCACCAATAAGGATGAGTATCCAACTGCCCTTCTCAAAGAAGCCAGCAGCCAGACCATGCTCCTTGGTGACATCTCTCATACCAATCAGATAACCGATCAGGAGATGAGCGATTCCAAGATATACTGAGATGAGAATCAAATCGCTCATATTGCCACCAACACGGTGGAAGGGAAATGCCAAATCAATTCCCAGAGGCAAGGAGATATGAGGATGATGGGCCCAATCATAGAAAATATGCATCCAAGCAATCCATCCTGGAGCCGCATGCTCTCCAGTGGCATCGATTTCAAAACCGAATATTTCCGCATAGAGGAAACCGAAGAACAAACAGGATATTCCGATATAGAGCAACAGACGGCCAGCCAAAGCCCCTTGCTCTGAAGCGCCGAATTTCTTCTTCACCCAAAGAGCCAACAACATCGTACCTAAGCCATATCCCATATCGCCAAGCATCAAGCCGAAGAACAAAGGATAGGTGAACATCATGAAGATGGTTGGGTCAATTCTTCCGTATCTTGGTCGGCCGACAAGATCTGTCAGCAATTCGTATGGCCTTGCCGCATCTGGATTTGCAAAGGCTATGGGTGGTTGCTTTGCATCCTCATCATGCCCATGGTGGCCATGAGACGGGACGTAGTCCTCAAATTCGACTATGGTAGCAACTTTGGAGATATTCATTTGGACCATTTTCGCATCAGCAGACTTTACCCATCCATCGATTACGAAAGCATGCTCACTGGTGCACAACCTAACAGGGGCCTGAAGAACCTCTAATCTACGTTCCAACTCTTCCATCACACCAAGTATCATTCTGTTGTTTTCAGAAGAATATTTGTCGAGGTCTTTCTCTGCAGCACTAGAGAGATCATGCAATTCAGTGAGCCTCTTGCGAATTTGCTTTATTCCAGATTGTGCAGAACCTTCTGCTTCAGGGATTGATATTGAATTGAATCCATTTGCATTCAATGCATCCTGTACCAATGAAGAATCATTTTCAGCACAGAATACTGCAATCGTCTTGCCTGAACTGAATATTAATGCCTTATCTCTGTCAAGTCCTAGAGAATCGCCAGAATATGAACCAACGTTCACACTTACGGACTCATAACCAGAAAATAAATCCATATCCAAACCCAATGGGGCCAACACCTCAAATGAAGCCAATTCATCTGTCAACCTTTCAATTTCAGAATTGGCTTCATCCAGTTCATTCGCCTTGGAGAGAATGGCATCAATGGTCTCGGAGAACTTTTCATCTAGTTTTTTGCGAACCGCAGTTATTGACAATGCCGGCTGATTGACATCCAATTGGAGTCGAGATGCCGCAGCTCTAGTACGAGCCAATTGAGCAGCGACCTCATTGGCATCTGAATGCGGACTACCGAGGGTGAAACCTTCTTCATCAACCTCGCTATCAACCAAATGGATAGATTTCAGACGACCGATCACAGACAAAGTCTCATGCAACTGAGACTTGATTCCTGCAACAGTGATGCGCTGCATCTCCGCTGTTGTCAGGGCACTCATCTCAACAACTCCTACTTTCAATTGGTTCATTCTGCAAAACTTGAAAGTACAATCTCGATTGCTTCTTGTCTCTTACTTTCACCGGAAGAATGGATTGTTTCCAAAGCCACGCCGCCTTCGGCTGCAACCTTATCGGCCTCTTTTGCCGCTCCCTGCTTGGCCTCATCGAGACTGGATGCGGCTGAAGCCTGGCTGGATTGCTTTGCTTCCTTGAGTATTTCAGCAGATTTGATACGAGCATCGGTCAAGGTTTGAACGGCTTTATCCTTGGCCTCTTGAAGAATCTTTGAGGCTTCTGTCTCGGCTTCTTTTATCCCACGAAGAACATCGCTACTGCTCACAAACTCACCCTCTATGGTGGGGGGAAAAAACACGGGTTTATGATGATAACGTATTGGGTGTCAAGACAATTGATTGCGGCACATCTCAATATTCCAGTCCTGAGCATGGCCATGATTGAAATCCACTACTGTCTCGCAAGGGATAGATGAGTGCAGATAGGGGCTCGGAATCTCTTGACCGCGATGGCATGGGAGAAGCCGCATGGGACGAATTGATGCGCAATCTAGAAGCGACCATTCCGACCTATGACAAAGTCAATTCCATCGTCACTCTCGGACAGGACAAACGCTGGAGGAAGAACGTCGCTTCTTTCATCAAACCAAACATGAAAGTGCTTGAAATAGGATGTGGACCGGGGACATTCTCGGAAAACCTGCAAGGAGTGGAACTCACCTGTCTTGACCCCAGCGAAGCGATGCTGGAGGCGGCTCGTCGACGAGTTGGAATGGCACGTGCTGCTCGAGGGGAGAAAGATGCCGATTTCGTACTAGGAGTGGCCGAAGAACTGCCATTAGCAGACAATACATTTGACAGAGTCTGCTGCCTCTTTTCATTCAGGGATTTCCACGACAAACGCAAGGGTCTTTCAGAGATTCTCAGGGTCTTGAAGCCTGGAGGCAGGCTGATCATCTGTGATGCAGGGAAGTCTAACTTTCTGCAAGGCCTTGCAGGCCGAATCTGGATGGGGACTGTAGTACAGTGGGTGGCACGAAGAGTCACCAAGGACAAAGAGCACCCGTGGAAGTGGTTGGCAAAGACGTACACGCATTTCGGCACCATTTCCCATTACAGGAAGATGATGCGAGAAGTAGGATTCAGCGATGTGCGCGGTAGGCTATATTGGCCCTTTTTCATGGCCGAGCGTTTTCTTGCCACGAAACCCGAGTAATCACCATCGACGTTGTTGCGATGGTGGACCTCCACCTGCATAACCACTCTGCCCACCTTGCCATCCTGCATCTTGATTCCAATCGCCTTGGTGTCCGCCTTGATTCATTTGCGGCCTTGATGATTGACCTCCTTGTTGATTTCTCTCAGAAAGTGTGGGCAGTCCTTCCTCACTGAATGAAGCGGCAAGTCTCTCAAATTGATTGCGCAACAACAGGGCCTGATCCACCCTTAGTTTTCGCTTGGTTATCAGCCTGTCAATCTCTTCCTCGGCTCCATCCAAGTCCTCCATGCTTCTGGCACCCTTCAGACGCTTGGTGAAACGCTTGTAACGCCGTCTCTTCCTGAGGATTAACAACAATGATGCCGGAAGAAGAAGTAGAGCAAACAAATACTCAGAGGTGAGCATACTGACCACGAATGAAAGAGAAATCTCGTAGCCATTGTCACTATATTGGCTTGAGAAACCCTCTCCTGGCACATAGAAGATGCCGATATCGCTGTCTCCATAGAGATTCATCGGGGTCTCGTTGGCGTTGCTTGGGTCGCTGCCTCGTTCCTTCTCAACCGAATCAGGATAACCATCACCATCACTATCAGAATCAAGTACGTCAGGTAAGCCATCCATATCGATGTCGTCGGGCTTGGATGACGCATCATAGATGTCAAAGGCCGTCTTCAACGAACCTCCTGCCTGCAACTCCAGAGCATTGGAGATACCATCTCCATCAGCATCATTATTTAGAATCGTTCCGGTGCCATCATATATAGTCGCTCCGGTATTATCACCTATACTAATTGAACAAGTTGCACAGAGAGGTGGTGAT
>JASMHR010000145.1 GCA_030750665.1 Candidatus Poseidoniaceae archaeon | reverse complement strand
TTGAGTATTATTATCTTGAAGCTACTTGTGAGATGCTTCAACCGACACCGTAACTGAAGCCGCTAAGCTTCAGGTTTTTTGTTTTAAATAATCCACGACCACCTTCCGGTAGCCGTACCTTGTTACGACTTAACCCTTGTCACTGAATTTACCTTCGGCCCCAATAAATGGGAACTTCGGGCACTCCCAGCTTCCTTGGCTTGACGGGCGGTGAGTACAAGACTTGAGAACGTATTCACCGCGGTATCAAGGGTCATGCTGACCTGGCGTCATCCCCACCTTCCTCCTCCTGTCGGAGGCAGTCTCGCCTGACACATATAACAGGCAATGAGGGTTGCGTTCGTTACCCCACTTAAGGGAACAATTCAAATCACGAACTGACGACGGCCATGCAACACCTGCCAAACTGTCCGAAGAGGGTTCCGCTTTCACGGAACTTTCAGTTTGATTTCAAATCCTGGTAAGGTTCTTCGTTTATCGACGAATTAAGCCACATGATCC
>JASMHR010000144.1 GCA_030750665.1 Candidatus Poseidoniaceae archaeon | reverse complement strand
CCACCTACATCATAGCTACCGGATGAACAGTCATCACATGTATCATTATCATCATCTGAACAAGCAAACTCGTTGTTGTCATCTGAATCTACTGACTCATCTGAACCATCATTATCAGCATCGGCATCACAATCATCTGGATCACCATCACCATCATAGTCATCATCCCATGTAAATGAACCATCTGAACCATCTTCTTCTGTATCATTATCATCCAAACAACCATCATTGTCATCATCATCATCACCAGCATCACAGATACCATCGCCTTCATTATCAGGACCATCATTAGATGAATCATACTGACCAGATGAACACTCATCACAAGTATCACCATCATCATCATTACAGACAAACTCATTATTGTCATCATCATCATCACCATCTAATGAGCCATCGTTATCATCATCTTCATCACCAGCATCACAGGCACCATCATTATCATAATCCCAACCATCATTATCTGTAGGCTCTTCAGATCCAGATACACATTCATCACAAGT
>JASMHR010000143.1 GCA_030750665.1 Candidatus Poseidoniaceae archaeon | reverse complement strand
CGCGCAGGCGGTGGAGACAGATCGACTCCAGGCGCGGGAAGCCCGGTGTCGTGGCAAACGTCTGGCCGTACGGTACCGGACCCGCTCCTGAATCCCTGGACCTGCTCCTGGACCTTGATTTTTGAGCCGTGGACCTCCTGGACCTGCTCCTGGACCTCCTGCTGGACCTCCTGGACCTGCTCCTGGACCTTACTTTTTGAATCGTGAACCTCCTGGACCTGCTCCTGGACCTCCTGTTGGACCTCCTGGACCTGCTCCTGGACCTTGATTTTTGAATCGTGGACCTGCTCCTGCACCTCAGGGACCTGCTCCTGGACCTTGATTTTCGAGCCGTGGATCTCCTGGACCTGCTCCTGGACCTGCTCCTGGACCTGCTCCTGGACCTCCTGGACCTGCTCATGGATCTCCTGGACCTGCTCCTGGACCTCCCGGACCTGCTCCTGAACCTTGACTTTTGAGTCGTGGACTTCGTTCATTTTTAAGTCATCGACTTTGGATGCTACTCG
>JASMHR010000142.1 GCA_030750665.1 Candidatus Poseidoniaceae archaeon | reverse complement strand
TGGAGATCGTGCACACTGGAGAGACTGCACGCGTAAGTGTGAGGAAGGTGCAGGCCACGGTAGGTCAGTATGACCTGAATCCGCTGGGCTACACGCGGCAGGCAATGGTTGATACAACGGGATGCAACTCCGAGAGGAGAAGCTAATCCCTTAAAGTTAATCTTGTTTGAATCGAGGGCTGCAACCCGCCCTCGTGAAAGCGAAATCCCTAGTAAACGTGCGTTAGCATCGTGCGTTGAATACGTCCCTGTTCCTTGCACTCACTGCCTGTCAACTCATCCAAGTGAGGTTTGGATGAGGCTTTATCATCTGGTAGAGTCGAATCTGAGCTTCGTGAGGCGGAGTAAGTCAACACAAGGTATCTGTAGGGGAACCTGCAGATGGATCACCTCCTTTAAAATCTACGACTATCTATTACCCTCACAAAACTCAAACAGTAAAAACTAAAAATCACTAAGCGTAGACGCTGTTTAGCGGGCCGATAGTTCAGCCTGGCAGAACGCTCGCTTT
>JASMHR010000141.1 GCA_030750665.1 Candidatus Poseidoniaceae archaeon | reverse complement strand
CCAACTCTGCGGCACAAGCTGCGGTTGCAGTGCGAAATTTCGCTCAGGCAAAGCTGGATGGTTTCTTTCCTATGATCCACTGTGGAACGAGCTATGGCCATTACAAGGAGGTTCGCGAAGAAATTCTACACCATCCAAAATTAAGAGACCAGGTTCGGAAAATTATGGACCGTCTCAAAATGCCGTTTGTGTTTCCCGAAGAAATCGTTCATTATTCGGAGTGGGTGCACGTGGTAAGAGAGGAAATCGCTGAGAATCAGGTATTGGATTTTAGCGGTATTACCGCAACGGTCCACCCTGCCTGCCATTACCACAAACTGGTGGTTGAAGATGCCATTTATGATAGGGAACTCTACGATGGTCAGCGGACGGCCATCGTCACTGCACTTGTGGAAGCGCTGGATGCCAAGGCTGCAGATTATTCCACATGGCATGATTGCTGTGGATTTGGTTTTCGGCACATTTTAGTTAGCAGAGATTTTTCAAGATCTTTCGCAACCATTCGCAAGATT
>JASMHR010000140.1 GCA_030750665.1 Candidatus Poseidoniaceae archaeon | reverse complement strand
TTGAGCGAATGCTAGCAGCTACCCGGTAGTCGTTATTACTGTCCCTGCAAAGGGACCTACTAGGGACTCGATAGGCCGAATTTTACTGATTTCCCCGAATTTTCAGACTTTCTTGGAAACCTTCAACCTTCAGAAACTACCATCCAGAGGACTCCAGACACTCTGGGAGTAGAAGAATCGAGTTCTCCTCGAAGAAGACTACGTTTTTAATGTAGTAATTCCTCCAGAGGTCGAATGAGAGCAGAGTTATGAACCCTTTTTCATTTTGTTTCAACCTTCTTCAAACTTCTTCATCTTTCCTCAACCTTCTTCAACCTTCTTCAATCTCCTTCAACCTTCTGCAATCTTCTCGACTCGACTAGCTACAGATTCGAGGGGGAGGTACCCCTAGGGCTCCTCTCTCTCTGCTAAGGCAGTCCTCTGAGAACCTCGAGAAGGTCCCGAGAATCGTAGGAAAAGGTTGTGAAAAGGTAGGACAAGTAGTAAAATATAAGGAAAGGTGTGAACAAGTATTGAAAACGTAGTG
>JASMHR010000013.1 GCA_030750665.1 Candidatus Poseidoniaceae archaeon | reverse complement strand
TATGCCGCTACTGGACTAGTAATATTGGGTGTAGATATCAAAGCACACGAGGTTTTTGGAGAAGTTGAATGGGTTCGCTTATTCTCCTCTTCAGAATTCATTTCAAAGGGGGCGAAACAAGTCCATGAATGGACCAAGGATGAAAGTTCATTCCAACGATTTGGTGCAGAAGCAATTACTCTTGTTCAAACTAATCACTCATGGAAAATCTCAGCTGGAATCATTGATACCGCATTGCGTAATGACTCATTCAAATGAAGATAATTGTTCCTGATTTTACCCAATAATGGCGTTCCAAGCCTAGAACTCTTTGATATTCATCCAAAGATGATTTGAAGAAGAAACTGCTGTTTCGTCTGCTCTAGTTGATCACTAATCCATGATATCAACAGAAGACGTATTGAATTGCTGATATTGTTCATCACCAAGCCGACATCATGAAAGAGGCATTACTGCTCGATGCGGCTATGGGAGATGATGGAGGGCAGGTCGTGGTCAAATCGCGAGTTGACCCTCTCAATGCCTCTTTCCTCATAGGAACTCCATTTCTAGCCTTGTTCGGCCTGATATGGTACTCCATGGAATATGGCATGACATGGAAAGAGCCTGTCATCTTCGTCATAATGTATCTCACAACTGGTTTCTCAATCACTGCCGGATATCACCGATTGTTCAGCCATCGTACCCATAGCGGTGCTTGGCCACTGCGATTATTCTATGCAGTATTTGCAGCCGGCGCATTTGAGAACTCAGCCATCAAATGGTCCAGCGACCATCGTCGCCATCACCTCAAGACTGATACCGATGATGACCCATATTCCGTTCTTCGAGGTTTCTTCTGGGCACACATGGGATGGGTGATGGTGAATGAGGGTGAAGAAATAGTTGAGAATGTTGAGGACCTACAAGCAGATTCGATTCTAGCATGGCAAGATCGACACATATTCAAGATTGGAGCATTCAGTGGAATCATTGTTCCAGGACTATTGGGTATCCTGATGCTTGGAGGCTGGCATGGGTTCTTCGGCGGCATGGTCTGGGGCGGTCTAGTCCGCTTGGTTCTTGTCCACCATGGAACTTTCCTGATAAACTCAGGTGCGCATTACTGGGGGTCTCAGCCATATTCCACAAAGAACACTTCTCGTGATTCACCTTTGCTATCTCTTTTCACCTTTGGAGAAGGCTACCACAATTTCCATCACACCTTCCAAGCAGATTATCGAAATGGCCACAGATGGCACCAATGGGACCCTTCAAAATGGCTGATCAAGAGTTTGTCTTTCATTGGAATGACGAGTAAACTGCACAAGGTACCACAATGGACCATCGAAAGTGCACGAATGAAAATGTCATTTGAAAAGAATAAGAAACGAGCCAATCATAATGAGGATGTAGGCAAAGAATATCGCAGCAGATCGGCAGATTGTTCAAAACGCCTCAGAGCTGCACTTAGAGAATTGTCGGAAAAAAAATCAGAATACAAGATTGCTAAGCAAAAGCGCAAAGCAGAACGCAAAGAAGCATGGCTGGAGAAGAAGGAGACGATGAAAGCGAGAATGCGGGAGTGTAAGCAAAGCATCTCACAAATCCGAGATGAATTTAGATACTTATTGAATGAAATGCGTATTTCTGCTGCTGCTGCCTAATCAGCGTCGAGCATCTTTTGGTCTGAAGGCGTCACAAACCTCTGCTATGCAATCGATGTATGGCCCGCCTAACAAGTCAACGCAATATGGAACAGCTCGCCAAATTTCATCGATGGTCTCTCGAATCGCCTTTGGCCTACCGGGGAGATTGAACAATAAACTGGAGCCACGGGTTCCTGCCAATTGTCTGGATAGAATAGCGGTTGGAACGAATCGTAATGATATCGCTCGCATCTGTTCACCAAACCCTGGCATTATTCGATCACATACCGCAGCCGTTGCCTCTGGAGTGATATCTCGCTTGGCAGGACCGGTTCCCCCCGTAGTTACCACTACATCACAACCATCTTCGTCTACCATACTGCTCAACGTAGATTCCACCAACTCACTGTCATCAGCCACACAACGATAGACTAAAGTCCATGGAGAAGCAATGGCTTCAGAGAAGAATTCTGCAATTGCAGGCCCACCCATATCCTCGTATTCTCCGCTACTTGCACGATCACTGACAGTCAATATCCCAAAAATAGCCGCATCTCCAACACTGGTTGACGACCCACCGCTGGTCTGCATATTCAAGCCTCTGCTTCAACCTCAGTAAAATCTGCGTGCAGGGTCTCCAACAATGAGAATTCAAACAATTCCTGTGAACGACGCTTCTTGGTGGTCCTGATATGCAAGATTGCCATTCCGATGAAGGCTGCAATAGCAATTGGAATCGCCGCCTCAAGTTTGTATCGGTGCATGAAAGTCACAATCCCTTCAGCCGTATATGCCCAAGTTATCGATGCTGCAGCACCACCGACGAATGTTGCCCATAGTACGCGTGCGAATTTCATACGTGAGAGCATACCCAACATGGCTCCCACCAAAACACCACTAGCCATGAATGGAATCCAAACAAATGCTATCAAACCCCAGAATCCCCATTTATTGATGAATTCCCTCTTCTCATTGGCAGTGTATTCCACCGTCGATAACAGGTCTCCAAATATCTTGGTCTGCAGAACCCTGCCAGCAAATCCATCTTGACGAGCGACTGCTGCAACACGATCATCATGAGCAGTCGAGGTTTCAATCCTGCCAACCTCGGCCCTGTCTGCTAGAGTTCCGATTTCGTTCCGGGCTCGAACAATGAGCTCTCGATCTCCAATTATCTCAGTCAATTCACTCCGGAGATGCTCCTCAATCTGTTTCTTGACCGATGATTGACTCTTCTTGAAACGGAAGAAAGCGAAACGTATGTTAGGACGATATACCAGCGATATCAAGATGACCTTTTCTTCAGGTAGAACCATCGCACCCTTCAGAATATTGTCATCCTGATTATCGAACCAATTGTCGAGACACCTCTTGGCCTCTTCTTCGATATTGTTTAAAGAGTGTAAATCCTTGAAGAAAGAAGTGTAATCCTCGACCAATGTAGTCTGTCCTTCCTCTAGATTTCCTACTTCACTGGACTTCACTCCAACACCTATTCCTGTATCGAAATCCATGTCTGCATCATCTCCGATGGCCTTGACCACCAACTGAACTGGCTTGAAAACGTGGAATATTCGGAACTCTTCTAGAATTGACTTGAGAACCTCAGCTCGGATGTCAGTCTTGTTACTCAAAGTTGCTTCAGTATTCTCATATGGAACAAGTATGTCGATAGAGAGTTCTTTCTCAACAGTCTTGAATCGCTCCCAATCCACTTCAACACGCATTTTCTTACAAGATTCATTGACACAATCAACGACTAGACTCTTGATATGGGCATGCGATAACATATCGTCTGAATCCTGATGATAGACCTTGTACATCAATGGATAAATCAGGAATAATGTGATCACTGAAAGACTGAGAGAAACGAATGCCATCCACCATGCTGGAACTCCTGCAGCTCCTCCGGTCAACATTGCAGTCTCCCTTCCCCCTCCCAATTCTGCACCCATGAGCACTAGACCCCAGTTGCCCATGTCTTGAGAAGACCAACAGGTTCTCGGCCCACCCTTCTCTGTGATTTTTGCCTCTTTGGATACTTTTCCTCCGACGAAAGGAAGCCAATCCCATGTTCCAGATTCTTCGGATATCTCAAAATCTGCACTCTTGAAGAATGGTTCATCCAATAGCGTAGATGTCTTGTTCCCTTCTTCATCAACTCCAAACTCCCAAAATGTGAGATTCAAATCCAAAGTATAGAGGCCTGATGAAAGGTCATCAAATGGTGCATTTGATTCTGCAAAACCAACATCATTCCACTTCAATAATTCATCAGAATCAGAATCGCTCAATGTCCAATTCAAATGTGGACTTCCTTCAACAAGGTTGTATGCCTCTGCACGAACTGTGAGTTGATCATTGTCGACCCAGATGTTCATCCACATGACTCCTGTATTGTCTTCACATTCCCCTCCAATATCCAGAGCAGTGGTAGACATCCAATGATCCCAACCGGTAGAAGTACCCATCACTCCAGTAGACATTGCGAACAGAAGACCGAAATATATGCCTCCATAGAGAATGCCGGCCAATAATGTGTAGTCCTCTATGCCTTTGGGGAATCTCTTGTTGCTATCAGCCGTTCTTCGTTTTCTTATTGCGGCCAATTCTTTGCGCACTTTGTCTTTCTCATCTGGAATGACCTGTTCATCCTCCGAAACAACTGCTGAGGTAGTTACCTCCTCCTCTTCATCCTCGATTGAATCGAGAATTGCGGCTGCTTCCTCGGCACTCATCGACAGGACGAGTATGGAGACGCACTTAGGGTTTGGGCGTATTCAAGTTAGAGGATTCCTCCGCAAAGGCCATTGACATCGGCTTCTCAAAGACACTCGAAGGGGATTGGTTGACAAGAAAACTACTCATCCGCGGAGCGGTCATGGTGACTGAAAATGGCACCTATGGAGGAGACTGTAGAATTGATGATGGTAGAATTGTTGAACTTGGAGAATTGACTGCAGCAAGTGACGAAAAGGTCATCGAAGCCTCAGGGCTACATCTTCTCCCAGGGGTCATCGACCCACAAGTTCACTTCAGAGAGCCGGGGCGTACAGAGTTGGAGAATCTGGAGAGTGGTTCCAAGGCTGCTGCCTCAGGTGGGGTCACTTCATTCTTGGATATGCCCAATAACATTCCAGCAGTGACCACACTCTCCGCTATGAAAGACAAACTTCAGAGCGCAGCATCCTCTTGCGTCGTGAATCATGGATTCTTCATCGGTGCCTGTGCCGACAACATCGATGATCTACAAGAAAGCGTGGGCGGACCGGGGGAGAGAATCAATATCCCTGGGATTTGTGGAATCAAGATTTTCATGGGCTCGTCCACCGGAGACTTACTGGTTGACGATGTAACAGCATTGGAACGTATCTTCAGTGAAACTGCAGGACTCATCGCAGTGCACGCAGAGGATGAAGAGCGACTGACCCATAGATTCGAGTTGATGAAAGAACGCACCGATATGGCTGCCCATGCAGAGTGGAGAGATTCTGAAACTGCGCTTATAGCCACCAAACTCGCTGTCAACATGGCTCAGAAACATGGACGACGCCTCCACGTCTTGCATCTGAGCAGTGCTCTAGAAGCAGATTGGCTAGAAGGCATAACAAATCTGGATATGGGTGAAGGTGGTACGTGGATAACCACTGAAACCTTACCTCAATACCTGACATTCGATCAGCACGATGTTGATATGCTGGGAACTCGATTGAAAATGAACCCACCAATTCGATATGACAACGATAAGGATATTCTGTGGAAACGTATCCACGATGGAACAATACAATGCATTGCGACCGACCATGCACCCCATTCCCTTGATGCGAAATCCAAGGGCTGGCCTGAAGCACCAAGTGGAATGCCTGGTGTAGAAACCTCATTGCCGGTGATGCTCACCCATTCAGTGAATGGAAAGTGTACAATTGAAGATGTGGTTCTTTGGATGTCAACCAATGTCGCAAGAATCTATGGTATCGATAACAAGGGAGCCATTGCTGTCGGTGCTGACGCAGATTTGGTATTGGTTGATATGCATAACAGCATGGTCGTGAACGATGACAATGCGTGGACCAAAGTTGGGTGGAATCCATTCAATGGACGCGAATTGTTCGGCTGGCCAATCATGACTCTAGTCTCCGGAGTACCTGTTTTTGAACGGAACCTTGCCACAGATCCAAAAGGCAGTATCTTGGTTTCTCCAGGACAGACTGGTTCAGCATTGAAAATGAATAGATGATTTCATCCGAAGAATGTGCTCTATTTTCATTTTATTGTACAAATAGACAATTTATGAGGAATACCTATAACAGATTGGCACTGTGCATCAACTGGTGAGACTAATATGAATTTAGAAGATACGTTAGGTGACGGCTGGAGACAAGTAGTTGGCGGGCTGGGATTATTCCTCGTCGGCGCCATATGGGGCAGCGCAGCAGAAACCTCGATTGATGGTATGTTTTGGCCATTGGTCGTAATGATGCTCGGTGCTTTGGGTGCTATCCTCGGAATGAGTCTAGGAGCTGGCGGTGCACATGGAGAGTCATTCGACCTCAGGACCGCAGTAGACGATATGACTGAAATGCTGAACGAACTGCAATCCAAGTTGACTGGCGGTGAAGACGGCGGCAGCAGCGACGACGGCGGCAGCGACGACGGCGACAGCGGCGAGTGAAACTTAGAATCCGTGGATTTTTCCGTACTTTCTCTCAACATATGAGAGGAATGGCTCTGAGTTGGGCAGTTTTCCTGTAACTACCTCTATCAGTTTATTTGGTCCATACAACATTCCACGTTCATGTATGTTGATTTTGAGCCAATTCAGAATTACTGAAGTATCTTGTTCGGATAATAGTTCACTCATCTCCATTCCAAGATCATCAATCATCTTCTCCATCAATTGCGCCGCATACAAATTCCCCAATGTATAAGTCGGGAAATATCCAAATGCCATCATTGACCAATGAATATCCTGCAAACAACCTAACGTATCATTGGGAACTTCTAGCCCAAACCATTCAAGAAACAGTGAATTCCACATCTTTGGAATCTCTGAGATGTCCATCCCATCATTGAAGATAGCCTTCTCCACCTCATATCGCAACATGACGTGAAGATTGTAAGTCACCTCATCGGCCTCGACACGAATGAAACTGGGTTCAGCCCGATTGATGATTCGAAACAATTCATCGTCGCTGTATTCTGGACATTCATCGAAACTCTCTCTGAACCACGCTCCAGCCATATTCCAATATTCACGAGACCTGCCCACTTGATTCTCCCACAGTCGCGACTGGCTTTCATGGACACCAAGAGAAATCGCCCTACCACGCGGGGTGAAGCAGTGCTCTACTGGTAACCCTTGTTCATAGAGACCATGACCTGTTTCATGCATGACTGCACCAATGCATGAAAACGGGTCTTCAACATCATATCGAGTTGTGATTCTGGTATCTCCTGGCCATAGACCTGAACAGAATGGGTGAGGAGCGGTATCCATTCTTCCAGCATCGTGATCGAAACCAAAAGAACGTGAAACCCTCAAACAGAATTCTTCTTGTTGAGCAATTGGAAATGATGCCGAATCGGGAATCTCAACATCTGGAATACTCTGTTTTGACTCCATTATCTTGGCCAACAACGGGACCAGCCTCTCTCGCAAGCCGGCAAACAGTGGATCATAATCAGCAACAGTCATTCCATGTTCATAATCATCGAGAAGAACATCGTATGGAGTCTGTCCATCTTGTCGAAGGTATTCGATACGTTCTCTGGAGACAGAAACCAGTTCCCGCAATGTGCTCTCAAAATGCGAGAAATTCTTGTCTTCTCGAGCCTTGCCCCATACAGGTATCGAAGTAGATGTCATCTCTGCAGCCTTGAAAACATGCTCTGGAGGAAGACGAATTGCCTTGTCCATCTCTCTCTTCGCCTCCCGAACATTGCAGGCTTGGTCCTCATCAAGTTCTCCGATTTCATTGTTCAATTCTTCAATTACTGCAACCATTTCCGGTTTGGTCATCATTTGATGTGCTTGCGAGGCCAACCAAGCAAGAATCCCAGCCCGTGCTTCTCTTCCTTTCACCGGCATCATTGTCTGTTGATCCCAACTGAGATGACTATTGATGGCTCGGAATCGATTGACATCTCGAAGTCTTTCAATGAAATCCTCATACTTTTCTTGTAGGCTCATGGATAAGCGAAGGAGCGATACAACATCATATCATCCCAAAGCAAGTGTTGAAGGAGACAACGCTTGTGTCGAGTCGTGGGCCGGCGCAGCAAGGGCAAGAAGGAGAAGCCTCCTGAAACTGAAGACCCAGATGAAGATGCTGTACTGGAGGGCTTAGACGAAGAATCTGAAATGGATGACAACGAAGTGAAACCATCTGCCGATGAATCACCACAAGACGAAATGAGTATTGAGGAACGTGCCGAGAAAATGAAGGCGGCAGCCAAGATGGTTGTCAAGACATGCATGGATATTCGGAGAGGAGAAAATGTCCTAGTGGTCTGCGACCCCTCAACCTCTGAGATTGGACAGGCCCTTCATGAAGCGGCATCAAAAATCTCTGATCGCACTCTGCTAATCATCATGCCAAAGGGTAGACATCACGGTGAAGAGCCACCACGTCCAGTAGCCAATCTGATGCGTCAACAGCAGGTTGTTTTAGCGCCAACAAAATTCAGTCTGACACATACCAAAGCAAGGATTCATGCAAGCAAGGATGGGGCTAGAATTGCGACAATGCCCGGAATGACAATCAAATTATTCACCGAAGGAGGAATGTCGGCTGATTTCAGCAAAATCAGAGACTTGATTGCCGAACTGGGTGGAATATTGCGCCGTAAACGAGAGGTGCATATCACCAGCGAATCCGGAACAGATGTCACTTTCGAAGTTGATTGGAAGAAATGGAACAAAGAAGACTCCGGAATCTGTAATCGTCCACAGATGGTCACCAACCTGCCGGCTGGAAAGGTGTTCACCAATCCAAAGAATGGAACCATGAATGGAACCATTGTAGTAGATGGTTCATGTGATGCCGATATCTTGAGCGAACCTCTGACTTTGACGATTGAAGAAGGCATTGTCATTGATGTCAAGGGAGGCTCGGCCGCTGCGAACATCAGGCAATCCTTCGGTGAAGTTGCAAAGAAGTTGAGATCTCGCGAACAGGACCTGTTATGGACCGTTGCAGAAGCAGGGTTTGGAGTCAATCCAAATGCACGTCTACTGGGTAACCTCTTGGAGGATGAGAAAGTTCTGGGGACCTTCTACTTCTCCATTGGCGATAGCGCTTCTCTTCCTGCGCCAGCGACTGGAAAGCGAGTAACTGGTGTGCTCAAGGCTCCAACAGTAGAGATTGGTAGCGAGACGCTTATCGACAATGGTCAATTTATGATCAGCGATGATGAATGATTTCTTTTCAGGCTCTACCCATGCCACACACTGGGCAATGGCTCCAAGTTGGGTCAAGCCCGATTCCACATCCCTGACAATGAACTCCACTTCTGATGGTTGGTTGATATGCTTGAGCAGCCTGTTGAGCGGCTTGTTGTGCTGCAATTACTTGTTGTTGTGCCGCAGCCTGTTGTTGAGCGGCTTGTTGTGCCACAGCCTGTTGTTGAGCGGCTTGTTGTGCCGCAATAGCCTGTTGCTGAGCGGCTTGTTGTGCTGCTAGTGCTTGATGTTGAACGGCTTGTTGTGCTGCAATCGCCTGTTGTTTTGCCGCAGCCTGTTGAGCCGCCAGAATGTCCTGTCCTTGCTGAATCCCACCCGCTGAAACTGGCCCTCTGATCGGAGCAGCTCTGACTGGACGTGGAAGTCCGTCGTCAGAAACATCTGCAATATTGGCCGTCTCTGTTAATTGTGATTGTTCCTCTTCAGCAACGGCGGGTTGTGGTACTTCCTCAATCGTAGATTCAATGACCTTCGCACTCACCTCAGGTTGAGATTCAACCAGATTTTGAACGGGTGCCTGTTCTACTACTGGTGATGCGGACTCCATTGGCTCTTTGGCAGGGATTGTGTGACCACTGGTAGAGATGCTCTGTAACATATTCTCCATAGAAACATCTGCAAATGATTCGGGTTCTATTTCATCGGCGATAGTCGACGGATATTGAGAAGGGGTTTCCAATTCTGCAGAAACGGGTTCAGGAATTGCAATGGTATCCTCTATCGGAAGGTTAGGAGATGTTGATTGCAGAAGAGGATTTACAGCCGGAGTCGGAAGTCCGAATGCACCAGCGAAAGCGTCTTTCTCCTTTTCACTGTCCTTTCTATCAGGAGTGACTACCGGCATGGACTGAGAGGGTAATGGGACTGGAACCTCAGAAACTGATGGTTGTGAAGCCATTGGTTTGAGAACTTTGAGAGGAGCAGGGGGGCTAACTGAACCTGGCAAGGGGACAGGCTTGGCTATTTCGGAAGTAGCAACTTTCTGCACAGAAGGTTGTGAAACGGCCGGAGATGGGGCGGATGGAGTTGCAGCAGTTGTAGATTGAACAGGTGGCTGTTGAACAGGTACCGACTGTTGAGTTGTTGATTTAGACCCCTGATTCTCCAATGCTTTAGCGATGGTAATCGCCGGCGCCTCTGCCAATCCTGGAATTGGAGCAACTTCTCCTCCATTCTGGAAGGAATGGATAACAGCAGATAAACTGCTGGAAAGTAATTTGAATTCTTGTAGATTTGCGCCTGGATCTGAGATTCTTGCTGTCAAACCGCCAAGATATTTCTTCGCAGTATCGGCTCCACCATGCTGGAATCCAACTGACAGAAATTTGAGCAAGGTCATAGAATCAGTAAATTCCAACAATGTTGCTGAATCTTCATCATCCAACCCAGGGTCGGGCCCTCCTGATTCTCCTTCACTGTCTTCCATGCCGAGATATCTGAATAATGGGTCGGCCAATCTCATCATCCCAAGATGCCCTGCGACCAGATAGTAGATTTCGCCCCCCTCACAATTCATTCGTTGACTAGCGGTCTCGAAATCGAAGTCTCCCTCGGATAGGTGCAGGTCTGCAGTCATCTCTAGAAACAAGCAAAGGGCTTCGGTCGGTTCCATCTCCAGCAGAGTATGCAAGGACGCACTCGATTCAACGATGCCAAAATATGCTGCTGCCTCATCAACCTCAATCCCCTCGGGTAAGGAAGCACCGGAAAGTTCTGAACTACTCATCAACGTGACCTCCCGATTGAATGGCGGCTTTGGCCCTCCTCATTTGAGTATGTTCCCTGCACAGTTTCCAACATATTTTCACCATGCCTTTGCCTCATCAAATATCGCTCGCGACTGGCGAGCGCTCCAACCACTGCCTTGCAAGCCCATCATGATACTGCGTTCATCCTTACCGAACTGTATTTCATCCCAAGCCCAAGCAACAGAATCCTGACGTGCTCCTTCATCATCGATATTGAACAACGGGCCTTCATCCTCTGGCTCCCAGTTCTGCTGACGTGCCTCTGCTTGTTCAGCAGCAGCAACCTCTTCAGCAGTGGGTAGCTTCTTCTTGACCGATTTCTTCTTCTTCGGTTGCTCCGGCTTGCTCTGAGAAGGCGGGCCTCTACGAGGAGCGGCAGGAGCGGCGCCTCCGAATCCGTATCCTCCAGTACCTGGAGGAGGGCCTCCATATCCACCACCTGCATAGGGGTCCATTCCTCTAGCCTGAGGAGGTGGACCTCCTGGACCTGCTCTAGGAGGTTGACCTGGTCCCGTCTTCGGGCCACCTGAAGCAGCAGGAGGGGTAGAGCGACGCCGGTCCAGTTGTGTGAAAACTTCGTCCTCATCATCGTCATCATCGAACCAATCGTCATCTTCGTCTTCATCATCAAAGTCGAAATCCTCGCCTCGTCGGAATATTGACACAATAATGATGATTAGAACCAAGGCCCCTACACCAGCCCCTGAATAGATCAAGATGTCCTTGGTACCAGAGGCAGTGGATTCGGTCTCGGTGGAGTCGGAGTCGGGGTTCAACGGACATCCGGTGATGTCAACCTGTACTCCGACACCAGTTGATGGACATGCATCATTCAAATCCATAATACCGTCGCCATCATCATCATTCTCGATTGGCGCGCAACCATTGGAGGACTGTTTCGCCATCTCCCTCCATTCTGTTGGGGTGTTTGGACAATCATCTCCCCACAGGCTGTATGGATATCCATTGTCACCAAAGCCATCCTTGTCACTATCTTTCCATTGCTCAATATCATCCGGGAATTCATCTGCACCGTGGTAGACTGTCCACAAGGCATCTGGATCTGAACGACGGTCACCGTCACTGTCGATACAACCATTCCTATCTTCAAACGATGTTCCATACACTGAAGGGCAGGCGTCTCCATCAGTACCACTCATATTGTCGCCATATCCATCTCCGTCACTATCCACCCATTGAGATGCGTCGGCCGGCAAAATGTCTTCTGAATCCTCGACTCCGTCGCCATCAGTATCTGCACCTGCTACAATGCAACCTGTATCGTCTACAGCAGCACTTGGAGTGGTATCTGGACACAGGTCATTTGCGTTACTGATGCCATCATTATCATCGTCCAACTGGCTATTTGAACATCCAACATCATTGGTTTCTTCACCAAAAGGGGTATCTGGACAATCATCATCAGGATCTTTTACATTATCGCCATCAGTATCTGCGTTCTGCTGCGTTTGAGTGCAACCTCGTGAATCAACTTCCGACAATAGCGGAGTATCTGGACAATCATCCATATCATTCATCACTCCATCGCTATCACCATCAATCTGAGACTCAGCACAGCCAGTGGCATTCACCGTCTGCTCGCTTGGCGTTGAAGGACAAGTGTCTACAGCATCGATGATACCATCATTATCTTCATCATCAGGAATTATCAACGGGCAACCATTCCCTCCGGTTCCATTCTCCACACCTTCTTGTTGCGGACAAGCATCAGGGTTGTTTCCAGATGGATTATCACCCCATCCATCTCCATCTGAATCCACCCATTGAGTATCATCATCAGGGAAATCATCTGTCAAGTCAGAGGTCCCGTCTCCATCGCGGTCTGGACAACCAAGCATGTCCTCGGTTGCATTACCCCAATCATCGGGGCAAGCATCGAGAACCAATCCATCAGAATTGGAACCATTGTATTGTGCGGTCCAGTTATTCGGATAGCCATCGTCATCCGTATCATTGGCAGCGGATGGATTTCCAGGGAAATGGTCGGGTGCTGTGGCTCCTGCCTCAGAATTGTCTCCATACCCATCTTCGTCGGTATCGTTCCATTGAGTGGAATCATTCACGAAGGCATCAGCGCCGTTCTCCACATCCCAATCTGTACCTCCGAATTCTCCTGGGTCTGAATATCCATCACCATCACTATCGGGACAACCATTTCTGTCTTGAGAGGAGGGGCCATACATCGAGATGCAATCATCTCCTGATGAATGAGTGATATTGTCTCCAAATCCATCACCATCTTGATCTGCCCACTGATGTTTGTTGTGGGGGAAGATATCCGGGGCATGATTCTCACTCCAATTGGTATCTGGCCAATATATCATACAACAATCCGGACCACTGTTATCTCCTCTGGAATCTCCATCAGAATCTCTCGTCTGTTTCCAATTGAACAAGAACTGGTCTCCTCCAAACCAATTCTCATCATTATTCGACCATCCATCTCTATCATAATCAGGACAGCCCAATCTGTCAAAATAAGAGAATCCTCCCTCGCCTGAGCAACTGTCTTCTCCGTAATAGGTCAAATCATCATCATAATCCAGACAACCGACCAATGCGATGATGCTGGTACCTGAAGTGCTCAAACAATCATCATGACCTGGGCCATCTGGATTATCTCCATAGCCATCTCCATCAGAATCTTCCCATTGTCCTGAAACTGTAGACATGCCATCAAGAGTATCTGGAATCCGGTCCCCATCGGTATCCGGCAATAGCCTCATCAAAACCAGATCAAGACCCGTGCTCTCCTGGAAGGCGAGATGTAGAACTCCATCAGAAGAAGCGGCAATGTCAGCATGGGCAACAGATTCTCCCGAGATAGATGTGACGACTGCCATTTCGAAGCCTGTGGTCTCCGAACGTAATGCCAATCCTCCACCATTGACTGAATTCTCTCTGATCAAGAATTTCTTTCCATCGGCTTCGACGAAACTCCTGATGCTACTACCATCACTCTCAATGTCATATTGAGTCAATGTGGAATCCGTCAGGTCGGCTAATCTGTCAGTACCTCCCGAACCACCTGAACAAACAACTCCTGGAGATGAAGAAGAGTCTAACACTAGTAAGGGGGCATCAACCGTGGTATTGGCGAACCATGACCAATCTCGGCTCCAGTTTGTTCCATTCGAAGCCCTGCTCATCCCAACACATTCTCCATCTGTGGAATTCTGCCAGATGGCGTGAATCCGGTCTCCAAAATCCACTATGGCGAAATGTGCATCGCGGTTTGGCGATGCATTCAGAGATTCAGTGCTGAGTGTAGAACCATTGAGAATAGTGAAATTGAGAGAATCGTTCCCTCCGTCGTCAACTATTGAAAGAACTGCAAGACTATCATTTGAGAGCAGAACTGCAGCGTGTTCATCCGAGAGTGCCAATCCATTACTTACCAGAATATTGCTGGTCCATGAATTCAATGGACGATGCATTGCATTGAGTGAAGCATCCGAACTATCTCGGTAGATGACCCATTTCTTGTTATCATCATCAATCAGTTGTGTCATTGATGCATCAAGGTCAACACTACCGATTACCAATGAAGTTGACCAACCCCCTGAACTGGCTCTGGTCCAATATATCTCAGAGGTGTCAACTCGGGCATGCATGATCGAAGGATGGTTCAATCCATCTATCTCGATATCCACCCATGCTCCAATATTACCCGTTGTTATCGTCGTCTGCTCCACCAGTTGTCTGCTGCTATGGGAAAGAAGTACAACGGAATCATCATCGCCATGAGCAAACAACACCACCGCACCACTGACCAAAGTGGCCATACTGGGGGAATTGAACGACTCAAAACTGCGTTCTAACCAATGACCTTCTGGTGTTCCATCATCCATATGTTGCAGAAGGAATGGCGGTTCATCAATTGTTGATTCGATGAGAATATTGATGACGCCACTGAATGAAGAACCTATCTCGATATCAGAAATTGAAATCCCTCCATATCCTAGAGAAGACGTGGCCCAATCTCTCTCGGTCAGTAGATTGACCCAGCCATTGTTGTTGGTAGCGATGTTATCAAATTCAAGAACCACTATCTCAGACATCCCATCGTCATCATAGTCGCCGCCTGTCGAAATGGTGGCAGCGACCATGTCTCCTTGTTCGCTGCCTTGCACCAAAGTTTGAGGGGTGGTCAGAATCCCGAACTGCGAACCTAGATACAAAGACAAGCTTCCTATCTTCCCAACTCCTCTATGAGAAATCAAGAGATCCTCATAGCCATCTTCATTCACATCTCCTGCAGATTCAAACACCGAGCCAAACAAGTCATTGGCAAGATTACTGGAAATAGTTGTCAATGGATCTGGTAGTTCAAGACCAGAAATTGTGCCATTGAATATCCAGATTTTCCCAGATTGATATGCAGAGCCATTGAAGGGTTCTCCCACAACCAGTTCATCAAAGCCATTCCCATCAAGGTCCACCCATACAAGTTCATGGCCGAATAACTTGCCCTGCACATTCTGTTCGATTCGATGGTCTGCACTGATAGAAAATCCTGAGGCACTTCCAAAGAACACCTCGACGGTACTGAATCCCATTGGAGAATCCCTAGTTCCAGTAGAACTGATGGCAACATCATCATATCCATCTCCATTGACATCACCACCTCCAGCAATAGCAATTCCCAAAACCGTGTCTATCGCAGAACAATTCAAGGTCCAATCTGGAACCTGTCCCCACGAAGAAGAACCAAGGAACATATCTACGCGCCCAATCTCAGAATCTAGGTTTGAAGAACTGTAATTGCTGCTCACAATGAGCAACTCATCATCGCCATCACCGTCAATGTCTCCAGCATTTGCAAGTGAAGAAGCAGTGAAGGCTTCAGTTTCATTGAGTGTCCAGTTCCAATATGGAGTGGTTCCAAGACCAGTTGCAGTGCCCTGATACAATTCTACATAGCCAACCATGGTAGAATTATTTCCACGATATGGAACCCCAACTGCAAGGTCATCAATTCCATCTCCATCGAAATCTCCAGCAGCGACTCCCATTCCCAAACCTTCCCCGGATGAACCATTCAGATACCATGCATCAGGAGATTCTGAAAGAATGGAGCGATTACGAGTCCCTGGATATACAACGATTGAACCTGATCCGGTCTCAGATAAAGGATTGGCAATTACCAATTCAGTTGTTCCGTCTCCATTGAAGTCAGAATCTGAAATCAAAGTTGGTGGTTCTTCATAATCCATATCGGAGATGTTCACAGTAGAAACCGGTGCTGGCTCCACCCTTCCAGTTGACTGTCCAGAGAGACTGCGTAGAATCATGACTCCATCATCTCCCTCATATGCAACCTGTGGATTTCCATACGCATCGAGAGCAAAACCCAATCTAGATGTCATCATATCTGAATCTGCACGCAACAAAACCTTGTCATCATGGATGGTTTCATTGAATCGAAGTATTCGCACATCATTACCCGAGGTGTATGCCACATTCAATACACCATCAGAATCAGTGATCATCTCGATATCAACGCCCACCGGCTCAGAAACCACTTGACGCGTCATCCAATAGGTTCCAGTATGATTCGTTGCCCACAGGGTTGAATCCTCCGCAGATTTCCACACTATGGTAGCTCTCTTTCCGTCAGTGAAACCAATGTTGAGAGGTAACAACACCTGTGAATCAATCAGTGCTCTAGTCAAGAAGGTGCGACCGAAATTCATCGCCCCCTTCTTCGCCTCTCTCGAAACATGAAGTTCTCCTTGAGAATCAGCCCAAGTGATGAACAGATTATCTTGAGCATCTATGGCCAATGCGCATCCATCCATCGCGCTGGTATTGTCGACCTGTTGAGTGGTCAGGTTCCCATCGACCTCGGTCTTGAACATCCAGATTCCATTGCTTCCCTCACTCCAGCAACCATGCATGCGCCCAAGGTCATCAACAATGATCATCTTCTCGCCGGTGGATGATGAACCATTTTCTATCAACGCAGCACTCCAATCATCAAATCCTCTTTCTGCTCTGACCGTCCAATCACTATTGTTCAAAGTCAGAGTATCGCCGATCAACTCATCCCCACTGCCTTGACTGAACGTGATGCTGGAAGAGACGATATCTTGAGATTTCAGAACCTCTGTGGATTCAAATTGAATTGAAGAAAGGGGAGCGAGGAGCAGCAGAAGAATCAGCAGCAGTGACCGCGAAGTCGATGAAGGTGACTTGCGGTACACATTGCCTCTCGACAATTCCGACACTGATGAAGCCTGTGGAGCATAGTATCATCTCGCCGCTCTATGAGCGGCGTACGTACGTGCATGGGAAACAGAGGCCTACGGCCTCTCAAACCGCATCTTGATGCACTGTGACCTATCCGCTTGAAATAATGGAAAGAGTGCTCATCGGAGCGGCTGGAAAATGGCCGGACGAAGCCACTTGGCAACCATTGATTGATGCTGCAGATTTCATCATCGCTGCCGATGCTGGAGCAGAGCAAATGGCAACGCGAGAAATCAGTGCTGATATCATCCTCGGAGACATGGATTCACTAGCCGCAAATAATGTTTCAAAACACCCTGACGCTGAAGTCATCAACATGCCGTGGCAGAGTGATTCTGATCTTGTGAAAGCACTGCACTGGGTCGCTGAAGATGAGAGATTCTCTGAAACGGTCCACATCGATATCGTAGGCATTGAAGGTGGGCGGCCAGACCATGCTTTAGCAGCATACGCAGCCCTCTTTGAATCAGCCTCTCCAAACACGATTCTGCACCTTCAGGATTGGCAGGCGACAGCGGTCATTGGAACACACGAATTCCATTGCTCATCAGGGGCAATTGTCAGCCTCTTCGCAATCGGTCCAGTGACCGGACTCACGATTCAGGGTCTGAAGTATGAAATGAAGGATGAAAACATGGATTTTTCCAGCCTTGGATTGCACAATGAAGGCACGGGAAAAACGGCAAGAATCACGGTTTCAGAGGGAAAACTAGTGCTTCTACAAGAATCGAATGATAATCAATTCTCCTACGAGGGCGCGTGAATCACTCGAATGCGACCCAGGTGGCTGCGCCCTCATCATACCAATCCATACTTCCATCTGAATGTCTTCGCCAAGAGATTCCATCTGCATCGACCGTGGTCGGTAACTCCTCGATCGCTGGAGCAGATTCAGGAGCGGCCTCATCGGGTTGTCCCCATTGCTGTTGGAATGCCTGTGCTGGAGTCAACATTGGTGCATTCTCATACAGACTCTGTTCAATTGCCCTCGGTACTCCAATGACCTCTTCCTCTTCATATTCCTTGGAGCGCATACCGATGATGATGCAAACCAAGAAGACGAAAAGTGCGGCGCTACCTGCACCGTAAAGGCCAGAATCACTGGATGCGCCAACCGATTCACCTCCACTACGAACGGGCCATGCCATGGATTGGTTCTCAGAGATGTTTGAATCAACGACCTCGATAGGGGTCAATCTGACTAGATTTAATCCACTGGTAGTGGAGATTCCCTGTTGATTCACTACCTCAATGCGAATCAGATGAACACCTGGTTGCCAATCTCCACAATCAACCTCGCCAACATCGTCGATTCCGTGGTCTGGAATAGTATCCCATGTGTAAGACCAATCCTCGTGTGAATCGATGGTCTGTGGAAAGACAGACACAATGCAGGTTGTCCCGAACTCTTCCCCATCTCCCAACACCTGCAGGTCAAAGACCGGAGCGGGGCGATTGTTGATCGTCATGTTCAACCATGCTTCAGTGTACTGACCAAGACCATTTTGATATGTCTCAGAGAGCGAATATGTCCCTGCTGGCCATTGGCTACAATCTAGTTCAGTATCCCAGTCATAGACAGCGAAAGGTGCTCCTCTCAAGTCTCTCTTGCCCATCACATCATATCTCTCACCAATCTGATCGGTGAACTGACGCTGAATTGTACACTCATCTCCTGTCTCAATCCAAGAAGGAGCACTGAGGTCGAAAGCCAATGTGGCTCCAATCAATGCAGGTGCCATATTCCATTCTCCAGCATTGAGATCTGCTAATTTGGTACCACTCTGGGGGTCAAACATCTGCAATTTAAGAAGGTGGATTCCTTCACCCCACGCATCGACTTGAATCGATGTTTCCACGGCTCCGGTGAAGGATAGATTCTGCCACAATTGTACGGACCTGCCTTCGTGGAAAGCCTCGACCAAGATGTTGATGTCAGCTGCTTCAGTCTCGGCGGTCTTGTTCAATGCAAGAACAACTCTAATCGCATCATGACGGCCATCTTCATCGACATCGAAAGTATCGTTCCGCCAAGCGATGACGCGTATTCCATGGGCAGCAAGATTACCATCTGCATAATCGTCGCCAGTGGCACTTTCTGCGATTGGAACATTATCTTCAGCAGAAACTGGATAGGCCATCAAGAGGATGAGGCACAGCATGAACAATGTACGTCTCATTCAACATCACCTCCATATCCGGAATCAGCACCACGTGTTTCCTCAGGTTGCTGCATAAGCACTGAATCAGCCTCTCCGACTGAAGGCAATACTGGTTCGACAATACCCTCGCCCTGAGGGGCTGCAACGATAGGTTGTGCTGATTCAATCATAGGCAATCCCGGTTCAATCAACGCCTCAAGCGCGGGGGCATGTGGCGTCTCCTGCCATTCCTTTGAGCCATCAAGTTCCTCCGGTTTATTGCGAAAGAACATTCCCACCAGAATACCCAATACAGCTGCAGCCGCCAAGAGTGCATAGGTCAACCAAGAACCTGCAGGGTCTTCTGAAAGACTGGCGAAAGCAGCGTTCAGTTCACCATAACCATCTGACCAGCCATCGCCATTGGAGTCAGGACAGCCTTGGAAATCGATGGTAGAAGTGCCAGGTTCTTCTGGGCAATCATCGCGCTTGGTTCCAATCGGAGTGTCTCCGAATCCATCTCCATCGCTATCATTCCACTGCATCCTGTCGTATGGGAAAGCATCTGCTGTACCTTCTGGATTGGCTTTCCACAATTCATCAGCATCCGAATACCCATCGCTGTCAGAATCAACGCAACCGCGCCTGTCAAGGAAACTATCTCCCTTCTGTGCAGGGCAAGCATCGCCCTCGTGTCCATCGCTGTTATCACCCCATCCGTCGCCATCACTATCGCGGTATTGTGAAGGCTCATGGTCGAAATGATCAGCCAAGTCGGACCACCCATCACCATCGGTATCGCTACAACCGTAACGGTCACCTCCTTCCTCGGTGCCTAGACTGGTTCCGGGCACCTCTGGACATGCATCAGGGGTGACTCCCAGCGGGTTTCCACCATATCCATCTCCATCACTATCGTTCCATTGGCTTGGCTCCTGTGGCCAAGTATCACCCATGCCTGCCGGACTTGCCAACCAGTTAGGTGTCGGGTCAGACCAACCATCTGAATCTGAATCTGGACAACCGAACCTATCCTTGCGAGAGGTTCCAGTTGTCGAAGGACAAGAGTCTCCTTCATGAGCAGGAGAGAATGTCTCTCCATCGAAATACTCCAGATTATCTCCGAAACCATCGTTATCCGTATCATGCCACTGAGTCTCATCATCAGGGAAAGCATCAGCGAATCCTTCAGGATGAGCCGACCAATCACCATCTGGGTCCGACCAACCATCCTTGTCGCGGTCAGCACAACCGTATCGGTCCTGCCAGGATATACGCCCCTCGTCTACGTGGCCGATGTCAGAATTCTGGCATGAATCGGGCTGATATCCACTGATATTATCGCCATATCCATCTCCATCCAAATCTGCCCATTGGGTGAAATCATTGGTGAAGTTGTCTACCTGCCATGCACCGAGTGTTTGGTTGTCACCATATCCATCACGGTCAGTATCTCGCCACTGGGTTGGGTTATCGGGGAAATCATCGATCAATTTTGCACTTGGGTCTTGATTATCACCCCAGCCATCATCATCTCTATCATACCATTGTGAAGGCTCGAACGGGAAGGCATCTGCCCCATCGTACTTGCTCCAATTCCAATCTGGGTCAGACCAACCATCTTCATCAGTATCAGTGCAACCGAATCTATCTTCGTGACTGATTCCTGCTACTGTTGGGCAATAATCTGGTTTAGTGGCATTATCCACCCATTCTCCATATTGCACGAAATCTGTATTGTTATCAGTCTGGTTCCAAGGTGGAATCTCGCCACTATTGTTGTCATCTGAGTGATTCTGTGGCATCCGCCATTCATTCCATGCAGAATCTGCCCAATTATCTCCATAGCCATCATCATCAGTATCATTCCATTGTGTGGGGTCAATTGCAAAGGCATCGGCCGAACCATTAGGATGGGCCGGCCAGGGCTCGCTACTGTTGAGTCCCAATGGATCTGGGTCTGACCAGCCATCAATATCTGAATCAAGACAGCCGAATCTGTCTCGGTCTGAGAAGCCGCGCTGATAGAGACAATGATCTCCTTCGTAGCCATCGAGGTTGTCACCGAAGCCGTCGCCATCCGTATCATGCCATTGACTGTTTTCGGAGGAGAATGCATCTGCCTGACCTTGTGGATGTGCCAACCAACCATTATCTGGGTCGGAATAGCCATCTGAATCATTGTCAGGGCATCCTAGCCTGTCATTGGTTGAAGTTCCCTGCACATCATCGCAATCATCCTCATTGTCTATCCAGCCATCATCATCGCTGTCTCTGCTATCCTTGTTGATGCTTGGAGTCAGGCTGTAGTCAATTCCATCATTACACCAAGAATCATCGCTCCTGATTCTGAGATGAATCCAGCCTGAAGAAACCACAGGGGTCGAGAGAACTGTGGAAGATGCTGAGTCATCAATTGAATTATCTCCAGCAAGGGTGGTTTCCGATGGGTCCGTCAGTTTGACCTTCCCCTCATATCCATCACCCGGACACCACCAAGCAGGATTGCTCATCGAGGTCGAGACCGAGACCTCAACAACGTCGCCTGTGATGGCATAAATCTTCCACCAATCAGTGCGGTCTCCATCATAATCGACGTTGCCATTGACCGATTGTCCATCGAGCATGATGTTGGAAGACGCCAGGTCATCATCCGCCTGCACCAGTGGAATCAAGGGCAGTAACAACATCGCCGCGGCGACGAAAATACATGCGCGGCGGCACGCCTCCATGCATTGCGACCTCGCGGACTCATCCATCAAACCACCGGTCATAATCAAATCGTGGCGTTTACGCCACGACGTACATACGCACGAGACTCAACGTTCGTAGGTTGCAATGAAAGAACCCTGTCCAAGAATAGTGGTTTCATTGCCATTCAGCCCTATTGCAGCAATTGTGAATACATACTGATGAGTCTCATTTTCAGGTGGACAAGGACCACCCCATGCTGCCTCGCCAAAGCCGTTGATCAACACCTCCCCAGAAGGGATTTCATCAGCACGAATACCTGTGGTCTGTGGGTCTATTCCGTCTACTCCCCAGTGTAAATGATCATCATCGACATCGATGACTCTCAATTGCAGAGACGTGGCCCCATTAGGAGGGGCACTCCACATCAATTGTGGAGAGACATTTGTCCCATCGCAGGTATGCTTTGATGGAACGCTTCCATCAGCCTCAATATCGCTGCTTCCAAGGAGCATTTCATTGAGTTCACCGCGCACGAATTTGATGTACCGCTGTTCTTCATTCTCCTCGAATGGATGTGCTCCCACATTCTGCTGGTAAGCAATCCCCATCCAAGTTCCATCAGGACTGACCACAGTCTCAAAGAAATCATGCAATGCGTGTACATCATTGGAACTCTCTTCGTATGCGGTCACATTGTGCAGAGGAGTTGGGTCGGCAATAGCAAAATTCCAAGTGTCATTCAAGTGAGGTTCACGCAAAGCTCCGGCATACAGATACCAAGGAGTTCCTTCAACGTAGCCTTCGGACAGATCCAGTCCGTAATAGGCCAGAGTGACGATGTCATCCTCGGTAATGCTGACGAAAGGATACATGTTGATTCCAGACTCAATGGGGGTGATGTTCCAACTCTCCCACTCGCTGCCATTATCGTATGAGATGGCAAATTCCATTTCCCATGCTCCAGTTCCTCCATTTGGACAATCCGCCCAAACCACTGCAACTGTTCCTTTCTCATTGTTGTTGACAACTGGATAGCCTTCAGGGCAATTGCCCTTTCTTGGACCAACCTCAACCGGTTGAGCCCATGTACCATCGCTGAATCCGGTTCCTCTGCCATGGTCATCGCTGATTCTCACTTGCACAGACCCGCTGTTTGAATCTGCATCTTCTTGAGCGATGTAAACGTAAGGACCATCCTGCTGCGAAGATATCGTTGACCAACCTCCTGGTACAGAATAGCATTGCGAGAAGGAGTTGCCTCCATTCTCAGAATGATAGTACCAATATCTCCCAGAGTCTCCTGTGCACTCCGGAGGCGGTGCTCCTGAATTTCCAAGATAATGGATGATTTCATCACCTTGTGCAGCCACCCATGGGCGGTCATCAGCAGCCATTGTGTTCATTCTCTGACATAGTGGACCGTTCTCGTATGAATTCCCTCCATCTGAGAAGATGTGCCACCAGTTGTCCTCAAGTGTCGTATCGAGGTAATACACCATATCATTCGCATCAACCGCTATGTCTCCTTCGTCGCCAAGGCATTCTGAGCCACCACCGGTAACTGAACCCACGAGTGATGACAACATGCTACCCGGTGTTGGGTCGAAGTTGTCTCCATGGCTCCAATTGTACCCACCATCATTGGATATCCAGAACCATGAGGCCCAATAATCCCAACTGGTCTCGTCGCCTTCAGAACAGGCGTACCACAAGCCCGGGTCATCAGGGTCAAGGAAGATGGGGATAGGAGAGTCCTCTCCGCCCCAACGCAGATCCTTGTGTGCGGTGGCGAACAGGTTTCCTTGACCATCAATGGACAAGGAAGGCTCGTATCCTACTCCGTACCCTTCGTAGCCTGGGTCCTGGCCATTGGCAGGGTCGATACATTCCTCATGGCGCGGCATGTATACTGGCTCAAGCCATGATATCGAAATCTCATTTCCTTCTGGCCCTTCCATCGCCGACATCGAACCAGAGCCATCCTCAACATTGATGCCGAAGAATGCTGCCAAAATAATGAACGACATTATCACTGCTAAAGTCGAATACAATGAGAAATTAAGGCCTTCAACCGCTCTTGAAGGTACGGCTTCCTCAACCATTTCTGCAAGGAATGGCTCTGCCATGGTAGAACCCAGAGGGTTCTCATCTTAGAGGGCGACGGTCAGATGTGATAATGGAAAATGTTCATTGTTCTTAGGGAATATTCATTTGTGAAACCACTATTTGCCCGTCATGGGCACTACACATGCGACTCTGAACATCACGGATGAAGCCAAGAAAACCACCGTCTCTGCAGGCTCTGATTCCATCATTGCAACCGCCAAGCAACTTGAACATGGTTCATCAAAAACGAAGGTCAAGGATATTCTAGGGCTACATACAGATGGCAAGGGAGCAAGTGGACCGGGATACGGAATATTTCTTGAAACAGAAAGTGGAGATTCAGAGATTATCAGATGCTCTTCTGAAAATGAGATTCTCAGGGCGATGGAAACGCTCGCCGCCATGCTTCAAGTTCGTCTTGACGAGCACACCGGTCGAAGTGTAGAAGCAGATGAACACGGAATGAATGTGGTCGACCAGATCTATAACTTCCCAGAGCGTTGGCCTGCAGTGCCAAACATGGACCTACAGATGGTCAAGTTCGTGACCATTGGCTCTATCGTTTGCTTCACAATTCCTTCTCGCATTCGTGATGGAACCAAATGGACGTTCTGGAGCGTCTCGGTCTTGGGCCTATTATTGGGAATCCCAATTTCGGCAGAGGCTCCTGGTGAGAGTCAACTCTTGTGGTGGTTGTTCTTCCTCCTCCCATTACTGGCTATCCTCGGAATCTGCATCATGATCACCATGAAGAATGGAATGTTTGAATCAAAGCACGACGTGAGACTTACTAAAGAAAAAATACACGTTATTCCCAAGTTCATGGGTATTGTCAGCATGCCTTCTCGTAGTTGGCCAATGGCGGATTTCCGAGACCTCGACGTTGCAGAAGGTGGGCGCTTGACCCTACTGATGGGTGACGAGCGCCTGTACTGTGACATGGACCAACTCGAAGCCGAGTGGGTGATGGCTGAGATCGTCGAACGCTTGGAGCGCTTCGGATTGGCGAATCGTGCAGAAACAGCAAATGCCTCTGAAGAAGAGTGAAAATGGACTCACTCACCTAGGTGAGTGTAATCTAGAGTAGGCGAGTGTTTTTTCATCCTCCCGCGACCTGTCGTTGCCATGAGCCGCGTCTCCGTGACCATGAACAAGCCCGAAAACGACCGAAAGACCCTGATGGCAAGAGGCATCGTAGTGATGTTACTTCTATCGACATTGGTGCAGATATTGAGTCAAACACTCATCGATAATCCCGATGATATCAGCGAATCAATGGAACCAACCGAACAAACACAATCGATGTATGCGCAATCCTATGATGTTGGCAATCAGAGTCGTGGTGGCTATCATCTTGTGACTGGGGATTGGTGGGAACCGCCATTGTACGTCCCTTCAACCAGTGATTGGGACGCTGATGGATTTGAAAATGCCAATGACTCCCATCCACTGAATCCTGCAATTCCATTACCAGGTACTTCACCATGTCAATCAGGTTCTCCATGCGGTGAAGATTATGCCTTTAGCGCAATGAATCCGATTCCTAACGACAAGAAGGCGGATTCCATGGATGCTCTAGTTGTCGGGGACATTGATGGAGATGGTGATTATGATGCCATAACAGGAGGATATAACAAGATTCAACTGTTTTTGAATGAGAATGGAGTCATTAGTGAAACTGCAACTTGGTCTGGGTCCTTCTCCAGTTCCAACTATGTTGATACTTTGGCGTTGGCTGATGTAGATATGGATGGAGATCTAGATATTGCGGGTGCTCTTTCTAATAGAGTAAAAATTATTGAAAATGTAGGGGGAACATTCGCCACCAATACCTTACTTTGGACATCGCCATCTGACATTAGTGTTGGTGATATCGCTTTTGGAGACCTTGATTCGGATGGTGACCTAGATCTCGTAATTGGTATATCATCTGGGGAAAATGAAATTTTCAGCAATGATGGAACGGGGGATTTCGGTACTTCAGCCACTTGGACTGCGACAAATTCAACAGATACCAATACAGTTGCACTCGCTGATTTCGATATTGATGGAGATATTGACATGCTGATCGGAGGAGGGACATCCGACTACTCCTCTTCTGGAGATGGCAATGAGTTATTCGTAAACAATGGGGGGTTCAACACAACT
>JASMHR010000139.1 GCA_030750665.1 Candidatus Poseidoniaceae archaeon | reverse complement strand
AATTCATCGAGGATTCCGTCGTTGTCATCATCGTCATCTTCGTGGTCAGGGATACCATCGTTATCATGGTCAAATTGACCTGTTAAGTGGTTTCCATCTGAAGACTCAACCCAGTCTTTCAAAGCATCGTTGTCGTCATCATCGTCACTAGCATCCCAATCATCATCATTGTCGTGATCATAACGGAAGGAGCCCCACATACCACATACTTCATCGACATCTAAGATTGCGTCATTATCATCGTCACTATCTGATTTGTCATCATTACCGTCGTTATCGTGGTCACGCATTGTGCTGTTACCTGATTCATCGATGTCGTACCAGTTGATGAGGCCGTCATTGTCAATATCAAGGTCTAACCATCTTGGGATTAAGTCATTGTCATGATCGTAAATATTAGTTGCAATCCAAGTGTCAAACACTTCTACTACGTCCCAAACACCATCACCATCATCATCATCATCTTCTGCATCATCAATGCCGTCCCCGTCATGGTCTTCTGGCGTGCTATCCAATACATCAATCAGACCATCGT
>JASMHR010000138.1 GCA_030750665.1 Candidatus Poseidoniaceae archaeon | reverse complement strand
CGCAATAGTATTCCTCACATTCATATTCTACACATGGAGATTGAACCTCAAGGGTGCGAGTTTAGTTGAATCGATTATATTGGGTGCTGTAGGTTCAATTTTCCTAGCAGTAACAGCATTCTTCTTTTCTGCAGTTGCAGGCTACATTGCTGGAGTTGTTGGCTCTAGCAATTCACCGGTTTCTGGTATGACAATTGCTACCTTGATGGGTACTGCATTGCTTGTTTGGGTTGTAGGGGATGTACTACTTGGGATGGAACAAAATGAATTGATGTATGCTACATTGATTATTGCTAGCGTAGTAGCTGTAAATGCTGCAATTGCCGGGGATGTAATGCAGGATCTGAAAACAGGCCATCTTGTGGGGGCTACACCATGGAAACAACAAATCGCAGAGATTGTCGGTGTCATCACAGGGGCAGTAATGGCACCCCTAACGCTTGTCGTTCTCAACGATGCATACAGAATAACACAATCATACTGTATGGATAATCCTGTCAAATTTTACGCCGACGGTTCGCCAAATTGTAGCGCAGCA
>JASMHR010000137.1 GCA_030750665.1 Candidatus Poseidoniaceae archaeon | reverse complement strand
TGCTGTAGGCACGCAGGGCATCTTTTGCCGACTGCAATCCAGCGCGAACAGCCGCGTCCCGCATCATAAGAATAATACCGCCGGGATTGTTCTGACGCGGGCAGCGTGTACAGGAATAACATTGGGAACAATCCCATACATTGTCATTCAGTAGTTCGTAAAAAGTATCTACATCTTCCCGGGCCATGATCTGGGCAAAGACACGGGGGCTGAAATCATAAAACCTGGCCGATGGGCAGGCCGCTACACAAATACCGCATTCGTAGCAGCCATAGAGACTGTAATCATACCGCATGTCTTCTTTCACTTCATTGAAGAGTTTCAATTTCTCTTCATAAGGGACGTCCATGTATTTTGCGTCTTTATATATCGACATGCGAATTCCTAATTATTTGCTTCTCTCAATTAACCTTCAAATCCTTCGCAATGGACGCATTCACCCATGTCTTTTTCAGCCATATAAGCGTCAAATCCGGAGATGGCATCTTCACCACTGACCAATTCCGTGGAATCTTCATCGTAACTGTTGGGTAGAAGACGAACGATCCAACCTTGGTT
>JASMHR010000136.1:289-568 GCA_030750665.1 Candidatus Poseidoniaceae archaeon | reverse complement strand
CCAGACACCACATCAGAAAGATTCCCGGCAACATCCATCGCTAGAACTTTGACATAATATAATGTTCCATTCGTAAGATTCAATCCGGTAAATGTATGAGTTGTTGTATCTCCAATGGATGTCCACGAAATATAATCACCATCTCCATCATCTACGCCAATTTCATAATGTGAAACCCCGGATACATCTTCCGTAAAGGCCGGCCAGTTAGCTGACAAAGTCGTATCCGAACCGGTATAAGAAATATCATCCCCTGTTCCGTCATTTACGGTGGTCCCT
>JASMHR010000136.1:0-279 GCA_030750665.1 Candidatus Poseidoniaceae archaeon | reverse complement strand
CCAGACACCACATCAGAAAGGTTCCCGGCAACATCCATCGCTAGAACTTTGACATAATATAATGTTCCATTCGTAAGATTCAATCCGGTAAATGTATGAGTTGTAGTATCTCCAATGAATGTCCACGAAATATAATCACCATCTCCATCATCTACGCCAATTTCATAATGTGAAACCCCGGATACGTCTTCCGTAAAGGCCAGCCAGTTAGCTGACAAAGTCGTATCCGAACCGGTATAAGAAATATCATCCCCTGTTCCGTCATTTACGGTGGTCCCT
>JASMHR010000135.1:281-593 GCA_030750665.1 Candidatus Poseidoniaceae archaeon | reverse complement strand
AAGGAATGAAAGAGTGCGGAAAAGATGATTGAAGAATGTTGAAGCCTCTGCGTGACTATTTTGCCACAGAAGTCAGACTTCTCCACAGCCAAGCCAGTGGATCGTAAAAGGCCCCAGCGACTCGTTCTTTGAGTGGAATGATTGCGTTGTCAGTGATCGCTATATCTTCTGGACAGACTTCTGTACAGCATTTGGTAATATTGCAGTAGCCAATTCCGAAGATGTCTTTTAGTTCCTTAATTCGGTTATGTGTATCCAACGGGTGCATCACCAGAGAGGCAATACGTATGAGAAAACGTGGTCCGGCGAATT
>JASMHR010000135.1:0-271 GCA_030750665.1 Candidatus Poseidoniaceae archaeon | reverse complement strand
CTGGCAGAGGAAGCATTCGATACATTTGTGGAATTCTTGAATACGCTCGATATCCTCCTGCTGCATCCTGTATGTCCCATCGGCTTCCCGTGGTTTTGGTTTGAGCGGACGAATACGTTGATTTATTTCGTAATTCCAGGAGACATCGGTAACGAGATCTTTCATGTGGGGAAAGCGCCGCATGGGTTCAATTAAGACAGATTCATCGAGAGGAAGTTCATCCATGCGTGTCATGCACATCAGTCTAGGTTTACCGTTCACCTCCGCACTG
>JASMHR010000134.1 GCA_030750665.1 Candidatus Poseidoniaceae archaeon | reverse complement strand
GCCTCACTACGTTCTTTCTCTGCTCCTTCCAAGGAACTTTCAGCAGTTTGTTCGGCCTGCTTAATCTTAAGCAATAAATCGTTGCGTGACATGTCTAAAATAACGACCATTTCCCACTTTAAAACCCCTATAAAAACGTAGGGGCATCATTACACCTATTTTGAATATATTTTTTGAAGAAATAACGTGCATTCTTAAATTCCCTAGTCTGGTGGCAAAACCTCGGGCCCGTGGCTTAGCCTGGTTAGAGCACCCGACTGATAATCGGGAGGTCACCGGTTCAAATCCGGTCGGGCCCACCAGATTATTCTAATCTTTATCCATGAATGGATAGGTCCAGTCATGGAAGGGAATGTTGGCGCGCTTCACAGATCGTGGCGATATCCACCTCAAAAGATTCAATGGACCTCCGGCCTTGTCATTGGTTCCCGATGCCCGAGCACCTCCAAACGGTTGCTGACCGACAACGGCTCCAGTAGGTTTATCATTTATGTAAAAATTACCAGCTGTAAATCTGAGAGCCTCATAAGCTTTCTGAATATTTTCTTCGCTAGTCGCAAAAATGGAACCTGTCAATGCATAAGGAGACGACTTATCACATAGTTCTAAGACATCTTCAAAATCATTATCCTCA
>JASMHR010000133.1 GCA_030750665.1 Candidatus Poseidoniaceae archaeon | reverse complement strand
GGAGGGGCTGATGTAATTGAGTGGAAACCCAATTCAATTTGCTTACGAGTAAACGGGAAAAGTGGAAAAACAAAGTTTTTCCACTTTTCCTGTTTACTCATAAGCAGATTGAATACAAAAAGTGCTCAAAAACATCAGCCCCTCCGCCAAAAAAGTGACTGGCTATTTGACCTTTCTTGGTAAGGTGCACGTTTTTTACATTTTCGAAAAAATGTAATTTCTCCTAAAACCCTCTTATTATGTTATTAGTAGGTTTTAGTCAGATGCCTGGCATGATTTTCGATTAAATTTATATATTTTGTTCTACATATTCTGGTGTTTTGAACTTTTGATTTTATTCAAAATTTGCATTTTGGGGGTCAATTTGAACATTTTGTGGATATTTTTGGGGTCATTTTGGCCATTTTTGTGAATTTTCCGGTAAATTTTTGATTTTTTTCTAGATTTTCAGACGTTTTTAAAAAAAAATATTTTTTTCAAAATGTGCCTTTTGGGGGTCATTTTGAATATTTTCGGGTCATTTTGGTGAATTTTCGGGTGAATTTTTGAGTTTTTTCGATTTTCATAGATTATTTTTATTTTTTTTCAAAATTGAATTTTTTTAAATTTTTTTGAATTTTTTATCCATCAGAAAATAATTTCAGTCTGC
>JASMHR010000132.1 GCA_030750665.1 Candidatus Poseidoniaceae archaeon | reverse complement strand
GAAGTGGACGCTTCCGGAAAAGCATTGGGATCGGATGATATAAAATTCAAATTAAACGAGTTTGACGACCATGCTTTGGAAGAAGCGATTTTGTTGAAAGAAAGTGGTGCCGCCGATGAAGTGGTTGCCATGGCTGTGGAAGGCGAAGGCACAGATAAAATGCTTTTTACGGCCATTGCTAAGGGTGCGGATAAAACTGTCAAACTCATAGATGGAAACCCGTCAGACAGTCATCAACTGGGGAAAGCATTTGCCAATGCATTGGGTTCGGAAGGATTTGATATGGTTTTTACCGGTGTTCAATCTGTTGATGACAGAGATGGACAATTGGGACCTATTGTGGCGAGTTATCTCGGTGCACCATGTGTTAGTGTAGTGTCCGGTGTGAGTGTTTCAGACGGAACAGCAGTAGTGCATAAAGAATATTCCGGTGGAATGATGGGTGAATTTGAAGTAGATATGCCGGCAGTTTTAGGTATCCAAGCTGCAAAGCAAGCACCTCGTTATGCACCGGTAAGTAAAATTCGACAAGTGCAGGAAACAGCATCCATCGAAGAAGTATCCATGGGCGATGTAGGCTCTGGGAGTAGAAGTACTGTGGCATCCATGGCGCCGCCGGCGAAAGGATCAGGCGCAGAAATGCTGGATGATGTAGAAGGTTTAATCGAAG
>JASMHR010000131.1 GCA_030750665.1 Candidatus Poseidoniaceae archaeon | reverse complement strand
AATTGCCATGGTTCGGTTTGATCAAGCTTCGAGTAACACAGCCAGATAATTATGAGAAGGCACCCCCTGGCTGCCGTGGAATGCTGGGGTTCTCTATTATGTTGATTTTATTGGGGCCATACACTGCAGGTAAGATTTGGGAGTCCTATACTAAGCAGACGAGGGCACCCCCGAAAAAGAAGAGCAAGGGTTAATTACAGCAAAATAAAGCACGCCTTGGGCATGAGTGAGACACCAGCTGCGGCCAAACGCGGGATTCCACCAAAATCAGACTTCAGAGAATGGTATCCATTCATAGTTGAGGCCGCTGAGCTAGTGGACAAGAGATACCCCATCAAGGGCATGGATGTCTGGAGGCCCTATGGTTGGAAAACCATGCGCCTGATTGATGATGTAACCCATCAAGAGATGGAGCGCACCGATCACGGAGAGGTCAATTTTCCATTATTGATACCAGAGGATTTATTGGAAAAGGAGAACAGGCTGGTCTCATTGCTTAAGACAGCCCGGGAAAAGGGAGTTGACCCTTCCGAACTCAGGATGGAGGGGGAGCCAGAGGGTTTTGCGAATGAGGTCTATTGGATCCGCCATGCTGGAGAGGCCGAACTTGACAAGGCGATGTTCCTCAGACCAACCAGTGAGACTGCAATGTACACAATGTTTCCATTGTG
>JASMHR010000130.1 GCA_030750665.1 Candidatus Poseidoniaceae archaeon | reverse complement strand
CTCCTTACGGCCCCATTCAGCCAAGGAAATATCAGCGACTTCGGAATCCATATTCAGTCCCTCAGAATCTTCTTTCTTCAACATATATTTCCCTTCATTCAGCATTGAGGATGGAGATGCGCTCTGCATCTATGGCTTCCCAACTGAATCCACCATCAATATCAGGAGTTCTTCCAAAGTGCCCACCCGCTGCGGTTCTCCTGAAGATGGGTTTCAGCAGCCCTAGTTCAGAGATGATGGCAGCTGGACGGAAATCAAATGCAGCAGAGACACGTCTGTTTATCTCTTCTTCATCGATGGTTCCAGTGCCAAATGTGTCCACTCGAATACTGACCGGTTCGGCAACTCCAATGGCGTAGGCCAGTTGAATCTCACAGCGCTTGGCCAGACTCGCAGCAACAACATGCTTTGCAGCCCAGCGTGAGGCATATGCAGCCGAGCGGTCGACCTTGCTGGGGTCCTTGCCGCTGAATGCTCCACCGCCATGACGACCCATGCCGCCATATGTATCAACGATGATCTTTCGACCGGTGAGTCCAGCATCCGCATGTGGTCCACCTTTCTCGAATCGGCCGGTTCCATTGACGATGATGTTGGTGTTTGCATCCATCAATTCAGCGGGAATGACCTTGTTGATTATCTTCTCAGTGACCTCATCTTGGATGAATTGTTGTTCTTCAGATTCATC
>JASMHR010000012.1 GCA_030750665.1 Candidatus Poseidoniaceae archaeon | reverse complement strand
ACATCGACCCAACATCGACCCAACGCCGCTGCAGCGGCCGCTGCCGCTGCCGCAGCCGCCGTTTCCTCTCCAGCTGCGAGGTCGTTTAGATAGGTCGTAATCGAGGGAGATTGAACGTTGAGCTTGTGGAGGTCGAGCGAAACGCCAGCGGCATGCGCAGCTTCAATCACTGCCGCTGCCGCTGCCGCTGCCGCACCGGCCGCCGCCGCTCCTGCTGCTGCCGCTGCTGCTGCTGCTGATGCTGCTGCTACCTTGCTGTTATTGTGGAGATTGATGAAAGACCACCCCTCACACTTTCGTAGAACGGTGACGGATATTGAACAGTGGTTGGTTGGCAGCGGGGGGAGAAGTGGCTCAGAAAACCTTGGGCCGGGATTGAATGACCTTGAACCAGTGGATCGAGAGGGGCGCATCAGGAGAGATGGAGATTCAATGGTTCTGGCTTTTGGACGACATAGGGCGTCAACGATCAAAGTAGTTCAGAAGACTGATCCCGGCTACATCAATTGGCTGATATCTCCAGCATCGCTTCTAGATGAAGATGCACGAGAAAAAGTGAAGGTTCATGTTTCCAATCTGCGCTCATCCTGAATCAGGAATTGGAGCCCATGGCAACACATCGCACCAAGAGCCTACTTGCCAAGCCTGCGCATTAGTCAGAACACTTCCAAGATAGACTGGCCCTTGGTGTCCATCAGCAAGCAAAGCCTCCAGTGCTACTATGCCACGGCCTCTGAAATTGGCTGGAATCGTTCTTCCGGTAGGCATTGGCCTTCCCGACGCATCTACAGGCTCACATAATTCGATGGATGCTGCCCCCGTACTTGTCTCAAAGGCATGAACCAGAACAACAGCATCCGCGAAATCTCCAGCATGAAGATTTCCTGCCTCTTTACGCCATATCCACCAGTGTGGGCACCATGCTTTCCAGTCGCAAAAGCCACCACAAGAAGATGGGCCGGGGGTTGGAGAAAGAGGAGTAGTTCCTGGTTGAGTGGCTTCCCATGCTTCATACGCCTTGTCGATGACAGGGTCTCCATCTGCAGTATAGGCTCTGCTGTTAGCAGTATACCATCCCTCTGTCCGAATTGGTGGAGGGTTCGGGTTATTGTCCACGAGAATATCTCGATACAGCAATAATTGCCTTCTCACCTCTGGTTTGAGTTCTGGAGAGGGGGGTTTGCCGGTTTTCAGATCGGCAACAACCCATCCAGTGACGGCTCCATCAGCATCGATGTCTGCCAATAACAAATCCAATCTCCCCATCAATTTACCATCCTTGGTCCTGAGTTCTCCTTCAGCTGCAAGAACAAGAGACATGACTCTTTTCCAAAGCGCAACAGTCACTCTCGGCGGAGGTAAGGAGGGAACTCCAGCATGGGACAATAATAATTCAAGGCCGCCTGCCTGCTGCTTTCTAGCCTTGGAATAATCCTTCTCCTTCCAATCTCCACGACGAGGTGTATTCTCGAAAACCTCCCGTTCCTCGTCCCAGCGAGCCTTGAGGCGTTGTTCGGCTGAGTGTGGAAGCCAGCCCGTTTCAGAATCATCCATTCCGGAGAGATCCATCTGCACAAGGTCCTCTATCGAAGCATGAACCGCTGTACCAAGGCTGGCGGCCATTCCAGCCTTTCTCGGTAAACGTTGGCGTGATAGCCAATATTGTCGTGGGCAATTCTCCCATCTATTCCAAGCCGAAGGAGAAAGGCTGTGTTGTCTCTTTTCTCCGCTCATCCAAGGTCTCCAAATCACGGGAACACGTCAATAGTGATGAACCCCTGCCATGCTCGAGGAACATGAACAGCCGACCGATTGTCAAAGTTAGCCCTACTGTGAACGCTGAAGGTGGGCTTGTTGTGAGTTGCTTCCCCAGTGTTGGAATGGTCAGCAGTATCGTTGCCCATTTCTTGATTGAAAAATTGGAATTGAAATTCGTCGGAGGTGTACGCGACGCTAGACTGCCGGCCTTGTGCTTGATACAAGATGGAGCGCCATTACCGCCGATTCGAATCTACGCTGGTGAGCCCAAATGTAACATGGGTGAATGCGACACATTGATTCTGGTGATGAGTGAAATGCAAGTTCCAGAAAGATTGGTGTTTGAATTGGTTGAGGCTATGTTTGAATGGTCAAAGAGTGCTAAGATTGGAGCGGGAGTACTAATCGATGCCTTCCCTAGAAAAGGTCTGGATGGAGGGCCCAACAGTGAACAGGATCCCGTGGTCGATTACGAAGATACAGCAGAAATCGATGTTCTTGGAGTAGGCGCTACACAACATATGAGAGAAGTTCTCGGTGAAATGGGAATCCCAATGCTTGAGCATGGAGTATTACGAGGAATGTCTGGAGCCTTGTTAGGAGAGGGACGTAGACGTGGTCTCGACCTGTTGTCGATATTGGTTGAAGCAGACCCTCGGTTTCCTGATGCCAGGGCTGCATCAAAATTGATTGAACACCTCAATGTGCTACTCCCTTCTATCGAACTCGATCCTGAACCATTGCTCGAAGAGGCAGAACGATTAGAAGGGCAATTAAAGGCGATGATGGAAACACAATTAATTCCTTCCGACGGCGATGCAAGCGATGGCAGTGCTACAAATTCCATGCTCTATGGATGAATAATTTCATCCAATATTCAGCAGATTGTTTCATTCAATCTTCTCAGGCTTGGGCATCACCCAAAATATCAGAGTTATTCGGTTCCAGAATGAGTGAACTGGCAGTAGAGGCTGTGTTTTCTGACACGATTTCAGATATCAAATGAGTAGTGGTTCGCCAAACATGTTTCTTAGTTGATTTATCAAAGGTGATTTCACTCGTCAATAGTCGAATAGAGTTCGAGGAGGGGCATCAGAGGTTGAAGAGCCCATGAGTTTCTCCAATCCTGATTCATCAAGAACCTCTACGCCAAGAGATTGTGCTTTGCTCAACTTGCTCCCTGCATTCTCTCCAGCAATGAGATAATCCAGATTCCCAGAAACTGAAGTGACAATTTTCCCACCAGCAGCCTTGATGGAAAGCTGTATCTCTTTTCGTCCTCGGCTGAGAGAACCAGTCACACAGAACGACTTGCCTGCCAATACGCCACCAACAGGTGCAGTTCCTTCAGTAGTTATTTCAATGGCTTTACTCAAATCATCCACAAGTTCTGAACGAATAGATAATCCACCATAGAACTGTTCTGCAACTTTTGCCCCCACTCCATCGATGGAAACCAATCTATTCAACGCACTTTCGTCCCCATCACTCCATTGTTTGACAAGAGTCAGGAGTTCTTTCAGTGTCCCTATCTCCTGGGACAGAGATGCGGCCAATTCAGGGCCAATGCCCGGCATTCCCAATGCATGAAGGAAACGCGACAGAGACAAAGATCTCGTCGCAGATATCTCGGACAACACGTTGGAAGCAGATTTCTCTGCCATACGATCAAGTCCAGATAATTGCTCCATGGTTAGAGAATACAAATCTGGTATCGATCTCACCAATCCACTATCATCCAATTGTTCAGCAAGTTTCTCCCCTATACCGTCCATTTCCAGAGCCTGACACCAGTAGATCAGAGATCTGACCGTGCGTGCAGTACATGAAAGGTCATTACACCTCAAGAAAGCGCCATCCAATTCTACTGGTCCTTGACAATCAGGACAGGTTTGAGGAATGTCTGGTACTGAAGAAGGAGGGAGAACGCCTGTAAATGGGGTTCCATCAGCATGAATTCTGTCTTGTAGATCTTTTTTCGTCGCTTTTCCCATCACTGCTTCGACCTTGGGGATGACATCACCTCTACGAACAAGACGGACCTTGTCGCCAATCTTGATGGATAGTCTCTCAAGTTCTCCAACATTGTGTAATGTGGCATTCTCGACAGTCACACCACCGACCATCTGTGGTGCTAATCTTGCCACTGGAGTTATCACTCCAGTTCTACCAGTCTGCCAATCAATTCCCAATAGCACTGTTTCTGCAATATCAGGAGGGAATTTCCAGGCCAAGGCCCAACGAGGATGGTGGGCCGTCATTCCCAATAATTGGCGCTTACGAAGATCATCGACCTTGAATACGACTCCATCTATCTCAAAACGGTGTGACTCTCTCTTAGCACTCCAATCCAAAGTCGACGTACACATCGATTCTGCTCCATCATGAACTTCCCATGGTGCGACTTCAATCCCCGTTTTTTGCAACCACTCCAGAAGCATCGAATCATTCTCTTCGTGTGGTGGCTCTACCGCATTTGGATGGCGCACTTCTTTGCTTGGGAATCTAACATCATAGGCTTGGAAAACAAGATCTGCCGCATCTGCTTTTCCGGCTTCAAGATTCTTCTGACGTAAGGCTCCCGCGGCCAAATTACGAGGGTTTGGGGATACTTCCCTATATTTCTCCTCGAAGGTTGACAATGACATCACTACCTCGCCGCGAATATGGGCATCGACCTCAATACCGAGGTTCTCGGGAACATTTTGGATTCTACGTGCATTACGAGTAACATCCTCGCCTCTATCTCCATTACCCCTAGTAGCAGCCCTGACCAAACGGCCAAGCCGATATTCCAGCGACAGGGCTGAACCATCCAGTTTAGGCTGGCTTAGGAATTGTTCAGCCCCCAAGGCGGTCTCGATTGCAAAGTGTTGAATCTCTTCGTCACTGGTTGCCTTGTCTAAACTCCTCATCGGGAATAAATGAACAACTTTCTCGGACCCGGGGTCGACATCCGCACCCACTATGGAGAGTTGGAGATTTGAGGGGTCTAATGCCTTCAATTCATCCCATAGAGTATCGAATTCAATATCACTCAGCTCTGGTGCTGCCAGATTGTAGTACAAATGTGAATGATGAGAAATCTGGTCGGAGAGCCATGCAATTCGCGCTGCTTCATCGGCAACATCTGGACCCGCGTCTCCGGCCATACATGGGCCATGACGTCGAGGGCTGAAAACCTCTCGCAATGTTTCAATGACACGCCTTTCCAAACTTTTTCAAACGCCAGTAATTATATGGCCACGGTGTAAGGAAACCAACCACCAGCATCAATGGAATGGCTAACGGATTCATCCCCAGTTGTCCACCAGTGAATATTAGGTCAGTGATCTCCATTGCAATCTCCATCATCAACATCGAGATGAACGACATCCCCAAAGCGGTACGTAAAGCATTAGAGAAATCCATTTGGCCTTTCATCATAATGTATGTCTCAAGCATGACACTGGTGAGTAAACCATTGATAAGTGGTAATATGAGCAAGGGATAGTACCAGAAGTCTCCATACTGTATGGTGGCTCCAACAGCGAATATGGAATATGCCGCAAGAGTACCAAATTCTCCGATTGAACATCCTATCAAACACCACTTGGTATTGTTCGCTGATTGTTTCCAGACCGCTTTATCCTGCCAATCGAATCCTGCTGGAGCGCCCACATCATATCCAGCAGTTCTGATTGCTGCTTCCATTACTTGCTTCGGAGAATTACCATCGCTGTCGACTTGAGCAGTACCAGAAACATGATCCACCTTTGCTGAAGAAACACCTTCCACTGCGAGTAATGCATTCTCAACATTGAGAGCGCAGCCGCCGCAAGTCATGCCACCTATCCCTTCGATAAGAACTGCCATGATTTGGGGGACGGGGCACCCTTCTTCACGCTTCTCATTACTCAAATACAAGTGCGACGAAATCTGAATTCTCCACTGGGCATCTAGTCATCAGCACATTCTCCATGATTCTGATATGTATCTCAGCGACAACATTGACGATGGCCTCGAATAGGTGTCCGGCATGAACGCCCATCTCATCATCTGATATTGTCATGTGGATATGAGTAAATGCACTTCCATCATTCATCCGACCAATATTTCCTTGCAGACTGACCAATTCACAAGCTTCAGAAATTGATACCTTGTGATAAATTCCTTCATCTGACATATGTCCATACACATTGTCTCGTGTGCGGCCTATGCCACTGGTTATCGCTGCCGCATCAATTTTCAATTCATCAGCCAATTCACGAAGAGAAGTGTGAATCTCTTCACCAGGGTCCAATCTAACGAATAAGTCATCATTGCTGCGGGTCCAATCCATGCTCTTGCGGAATGAAATAAGTGAATGAACTATCGCATTGAAGAATCTCTCATTCTTCCTCATTTCTATGTTCATTGCACATGAGATTCCATTCTTCCGTCCCTTTCATTGCTGCGCTGATCCATGAACGTGCATGTGACAGATCACCTGCCTGCCCGCCGAGTGGTAGGGGGGCAAATATACTCCATCCTTTTCTATGAAGAAGAATCCTTCCGCGTGGTTGCTTCAGTGCCAATCTAAGTCCTTCCCATTCATGCTTCTGCCCATCGCAGAACAAATGGGTTCGGGATGCTGCGTATCTTTTCGGAATCACCATACCAGCCATATGAATGCCCAGCAATATATCGAAAACTACCACCAGCCACACCGAGGTTTGTGTCGTTTCAGCAAGTATCCATGGTGCTGCCATCATTATCGTCAACGCGAGAATGCTGGACCAATGCCGCGACATCTCCTGCTCAGTGGTGCTTGCCCACGCATATCCGCCATTCTTCAACGGTCCAAGTCGAGGAACTAGATCAAAACGTCTCCATAGAATCCAAACATCCCAAAGAACCACTGCTGCTACCAAGATGGTGATTGACCCGCCGACAAGGTCGGAATCGGGTAACTCCATTTTCCGCACCTCATCTCTATTCGGCTGCTCTCATCCTGTTAATGACCAACAGTACTCCAACAATGAGCAACAGGAAGGCTACCATCATCCCCATGTCAGCTCCTTCTTCTGCAGTAGTTGATTTGAGTGATATCTTCTTCACATCTCCATCTTCAACAAGTTCTGTTGTGACGCCACTGGGGCAATCGATTACATCTGGAAGTAGATCATTATCCACATCTGCGTCTGCACAGGGGTCCAATGGCCAGATATCCAAAGTATCGATTATTCCATCATTATCATCATCAGTATCAACTGAATCATGACCGCACTTGTTACCAGTGGTGGAATCAAACCAGAATTCTTCATCGCATGTAGCCGTCCAATCGCCATCAGAATCATGGTAGGACACTTGGAACGAAACTGAAACTGTGCTTGAAAGACCGTGTTCATCGGACACGGTATAACGTACCAAGAATTCGCCAAACTCAAGATCCTCCCAAGTTGGGGACACGTCGGCCGAATTCCATATCACATCTCCAATGCTATCCTGTACCTCCCAGTGGTGTGTGAGAGATGATGCCTCGCTCTGACCGTCGCTGGCAATTCCGACAAAAGTGACATTGGAAAGAACACTGAATTTCTGGCCTTCATCCGGTGATGAAATGTGTGAACTAGGCGCAGTGTTCCCTGTTAGATTGAATGTCAGGGTTCTTGCAGAACCTGATGTCATGTCTATGTCGGCTGAGAATGGAAGGCTACTAGGTCCTGAGGCTGATAAGACTGCAGAATGAGTCGTACCCGAGCCTTCTGGGCCTGCAACATATATTGGTAGAACTACATCCCACTGTGAGCCTTGATTCGAAAATGAGAATATTATCTCCCTACCGTCGGAAAATAGCCAATTAGTGGAGACATCAATACTTGCTGAGGCATCAATTCCTGTTCCAAACATCATCATGGTGATGGAAAAATCTTCCCATGCAATAACAGTAGCATTTCCAGTAGCTGTAATAGATGTGAAATCTGTGTTCACCAATTCCCCTTCAACTGCATTTGTAGAATCCATTTCAATTGCACCCATCAGAACATCGCCCATAGAGACGAATGGTAAACTATCACTGGCAATTGCCGTTGTGCAATTGATGATATTGCCAATACTCTCAACAGGGTTGTTGAACTCATCACCAGCATGACCGTGAAGGCTCAACCCTACCGAGTATCCGGTAATTTGTGAATCGATGATAGTCAAGGCAGCGGAACCACGATTGTGTTCTACGTCGACTGCAGTTCCAACATTCTCTCCACTTAGATTCAGTTCAGACAACTCTCCTGCTGAATAGCTGATTTCGAGTGCTGGTGCGCCAGTTACTACCAATCCAATAACATCAATCCATCTGCTCTGAATTGCAACAAACGCTGCATCGGTGTTTCCTAATTTCTCATCATTCCCATTGAGGCAATCCAACACGCCATCATTGACTTGTGAAATATACACCTCTTGGCCACTTCCACAATTGAACATACTTATCTCATCACCTGTAGAAGAGTTGGTCTTCACCTCATCAGAACCATCGAGACAATTTGCAAAACCGTCGTTTATTGCGCTGAATACAATCAAGTCGCTCATATCAGAAATACAGGGCCAATGCCTTGATGCTGGAGTTAATATCAGATTTCTCATTGACAATTTCTCATCCTGCTGACTCAACTCAAATGAGCTATTAGTACCATTATGAGATGCGGCATTCAGATTGAATATACTACCCTCAACATCTGCCAATTCCACTCCTGCTTGACTTCCACCATCAATATTCAAGCCATCAATATCCAATGTTGCTGATGTTGCCCATAATGCATGATCTCCGCATTCTGCTAAAGTGGAGTCTTGAATGTTCAATTCTACTCCCGTACCTGCTACTCTGATGCAATTCTGACCACCATACCTCAAGTCAGTATCAGTCAATGAAATTGAAATGGCTGAACTTGCATAAGTTGCCGAAACAAGGCCATCGGTGCCTGAAGCGATTTCCGCTCCTTCAGAAACAACCACTCCTCCATTTACCGCCACTGGCAACAATGCGCCAACAAGATGGGTTGATGCTAGATTCAATTTCGCCTGAACCCCTTCCATCGTGATTCCGGCCCATGGTGATGCACCCGAACTCTGTATTGTTCCTGCTCCTGCAGTTATGGTTCCTTCAAGGATAATGGCGACATCATTAGCAACGACCAATTGGGCATTGTCATGAAGTGTCAATGTTGCAGTTTCTGAGATTGTCAAATCATCCGCTAGATAATATGGACTCCATGCAGATTCTAATATCACCCAATCATTTTGGATTCCTGATTCAACGGTTGAAGCAAGGAATGTTTTCAATAGACTGGAATTGGTATCCCACATCATCATATCCATCAAACCGCTTGATTGCATTACAACGGTGATTGAACCACCCCATGTGGTTCCTGCTTCAGTAATATCTCTAGCATCAGTAGTATAGGTTGCAGTGCCATCAGCATCACTGCTAAAACTCTCTCCTCCGATGGTCAAAATTGCTCCCTCTACTGGGTCTCCTTTGTCAAGCACCGTGATGGAAAGAACACTTCTCATCAATAGAGTGGCGCCAGTTCCAAGAATCGGCTCTGAAGATATTGAGCCACTGGTGAGTATGACATCGCACTCATCTCCAAGTGTTAGCTCAGCAGCAAAGAATACTGCAGTGAGATTAGGTGGAGAAGAACAATTCCAGAACACATTAGAATCGATTGTCAAGCCATCTCCTTGGCCATCGTATGGAGCCTGAGTATCTACATTTACAACACCACCCGACAATACTCCGCCTTCACCAATCAATTTTCCAGTACCTTCTGTGCTGAAATTTTTCCCTGTCTCCATAAGTAAACTGGATCTTTGCAATGTTAGGCTTGCACCTGTTTCAATTGTCAAATTACCACTGAGTTGGTGACCTTGACCATCCATGGATGGTCCTAGAACAACATGATTACCAGAAGTTATTGTCCAATCTCCATCTGGGATGTTGGGTAATGCAAGCTCCTGATCGGAAACTCCTCCGATCAACGTCGCCTGAGCACCGGCTGAACCGCTAGTAGCGACAACAAGACTGCCTGTATTGCGCAGAGGAACCGTCACCAAACCAGGTGCGCCCGATGTGAAACTGAATCCTTCAACAACCAATTCTGCTGGCAATGGATCTCCGGAAAGATCCACCGTCTTAATCATCGTCTCTGTCAATTGATAGTCGGTGGAAACAGCGAGAACGGGGGTGTTGTTTGAGCCCCAAACCAAAGTTCCATCACCGATTGCATCAAAACCAGCAGTATTCCCAAACTCCATGAAACGAACAGTTGCAGAACAATCAGATGCAATATCCAATACATCATCGTGAAGATTGGTGTTCCATGAGTTGACGTGAAGTGTGGAGTCATCCTCTAACATGGCTCCAACATCAAACAGGGTGGTGGACATGGTTCCAGAGATGAGTAATGAGGAATCATCCAATTCAACTCCGTTGTTTCGACCATAGTTCATCCTGACATCTTCACAAGACATGGATGAACTGTCGGCACGAATCCCATTTGCGAAATCCTCTATTTCCATGATTCCACATTCCACGGTTGCCCAGACCAATTCAACTCCAAGAGATGTGGTGTCAGCAGCAGAATATCCCCTACTGAAAGTGAATTCATTGATTTCATGGGTCCCTGTTGCAATCCTCAACCCCAATGTGGTATCCAAACCGCCAGTGATATTGACTGACTCAGCATCGAAGGTCGGACCGCTGATGCGGATTCCCTGATTCTCTGCAGAACCGGTCATCTCAACTACTGAAATCAGTCCTGTCCCAGTTGCACTCAGCACCAAATCCTCTGCTTCAGCATCTAACGAAGTCAGTATGTGTGTTCCACTTCCCCTCAAATCAAGTGCTGTGCTTGCATTTTTCAAGGCGACGTTTGACATGGTGAATGTTCCTTCACTGTTGACATCTACCATGGAAGTCCCATCTCTACTGCCATTGAAGGATGAGTCTTTTACAGTGAGTGTGTTCAATCCTTCTCCACGAATTGCGCGGCTGATATCTGCTGAAACGTTGCTTAGAACAAAACCGTCGCTGTCTCCAGCATCGAGAGCAAGATTAGTTTCGGAAACTGAAACATCGTCCACTGTCGCCGTTGTCACTCCTCTAACATGAATAGCGGTATTGGCATCAACGATGTTGATATTGGAATAATCTCCACTTCCACCCGAAATTGTGATTCCTGTCCCTGCGTTTTCGATCTCGATATTCGTTGCATCGAGATCACCTGAAGAAACAACTCCCGATGCCACAACATCTGCATCAAGCCCATCCAGTACTGCACTACCGGAAACCAATACGCATTCAAAATCAATTGCAGAACAGGTCAAATCATCAATTGTTGCAGAGCCATCAACCTCAACCCCAAGATAAGATGTTGAAACTGAAACAGAATCAAGTACTCCCGTTCCATGAATCATTATGGCCGTCTTGGCATTACTGATACTTACTCTAGTCAGTGAAGTATCCCCACCTACATTGATGACCACCCCTAGCCACATCCCAACAGTGGAAGTGTGATTTCCATCTTCACTCGATGTTGTTGATAGAATCTGAGCATCCGTACCTGTCAACGTTCCATTGACCACCAAGGAATATTCAGCGGCATTGACAACCGCTCCAGCCTTGAGATTGAGAGTGACTCCATGTTCGATATATACATCTCCAGTCAAAAGAACATCCCCCGACCATTCTGTATTGGATACGATGCTTCCAGAAACCGGCGTGGTTGCAGAAACTGGAATCATTGCAGTAGTCAATGCACTGAGCATCAAGGCAGTGATGAGCAGGACTGAACGATATTCGCGTGGACACATGACATTGGCATCATGCCATTACTCATAGGTATGTCCCCATCTTGTCATGTAGAAGAACGATGACCGTAGGTCATCGAAAATAGACAAATGTCATGTCAGGTGGGCCCGCCCAGATTTGAACTGGAGTCTGACGGCCCCCAGCCGCCAAGTATTGACCAAGCTAACCTACGGGCCCATTGAATCTTGACAACCTCATTCTCCCTCAATGTTGAGCGGTGGAGAACGGTGCTATCTCGTCGATGAGATCGACATGGGAAACATAGTGGCGACGGCAACAATAGCGCATCAATCCAACCTCGTCAAGAGCATCTGAGATACTCATTCCTGCTGACAAATGGTTCTTCCAAGCCTCCCACTTATCGGCGATAACCGAACCACAACTAAAACATCTTACTGGAATTATCATTTCTACACCTCACCTATACGACTTCTGCTTCTTCTTCCTTGCGCCACGACCGAGTTGATGCTTCGGTTCCTTGCGGCGTGGATCATTGACCAATAGACTACGGTCGAAACGGAGATACTCCTCTTTGAGTTCCTCATCAATTCCCTCTGCTCCCCCATTGTAGAAAACCAATCCTCGAGCAATAGCGGTACGAATGGCATCGGTCTGCCCCATTATCCCACCACCATGGGTATGGATGTTGATATCAACCTTCTCTAACCTATCCATTCCATTGGCGATGATCAAGGGCTCCATTGCCTTACGGCGGGAAAGTTGTGGTTGCATGATAGCAATTGGTTCACTGTTGACTCTGACTCTACCCTTGCCAACCTTCACGGTAGCACGGGCAATTGCTGTCTTACGCTTGCCGCTGCTGTTCACTACCTTTGCCTTAGCCTTCTTCTTCTTACGTGCAGCCATCAAGCCTCACCTCCATTCCAACGGTGTACTGGAGCGCCCAGTGCAGCACTGATTTCACCTAGACTGACAACTCGGTTCGGCAGATCACGACGTATCTTGGAATCATCGCCCTTCTCATGCCCATCGGGAAGATCGCCATCAAGGTGTGATGGACAACCAATCTCTACCCGCAGAGACTTGAATGCGGTTCTACCACTGCTCTTACGCTGATAGGGCAGCATTCCACGAACACTTCTTTTGAGAATCAAGTCCGGCATCCTTGGGAAGAATGGCCCCTTGCGTGCATGGTTCAACCTGTATCGAGTCAGATATTCCTCGATAACTGAGTCCTTCTTACCTGAAACAACGGCTTTTTCTGCATTAACGATTATGACTCTAGTCTCTTCACCTGCTCTAGCAGATGAAAGAAGTTGTTTTGCAACCGTACTGGCGAGGCGACCCATCACCAAATCAGTTGCATCGTAAACGAATGTAGTGGATTCAGCCAAGGATAAACACCCCCGTTCCACTTGGGTTCTGTTCCATTAATTCCCCAAGGCTCAGGACCTTGCCGCCTGCGGCTTCGATCTTGTCTCGTGCTCCGGTACTGAAACTGTATGCGGCGACGATGGGCTTGCCAGAGATATCTCCGCTGCCCAGCAACTTGCCCGGAACGAGGACTGTAGCGCCCTCTGGGGCATGGCGACTGAGCCGACTGAGGTTCGGCTGGGCCCAATTACTACGGCTCCTTGAGAGGCGTAGTGCGACGTCTCGCCACAGTGCTGTACCGGTCTCACGCGACTGCTCCTTGAGTAGGTCGATCATGTCGACCAGGCTCTGGTTCGTCTTTCGTGTTGGCTTGCTCATATGACTCCCTCGACGTGTTGAGGCGAGCCTCGGACCGGACCGCCCTTTATCAAACCACGCGGAAATGAGCTGGGCCCTATAAGGGCCCTGAATAAGTCAAGATAGAGATTCTGAGGTTCGCAGGCGGATGATTGATGAGTAGAACCACTCGTGGACCCCTTGAGAAACATGTCCGACTGGAAGACACTGATTGACCAAGCCATGCAGATGGAGACTGAAGATATACTGGGTGCGCACCAGATTTACGGCCAAGCGGTTCACGCTGCCTTGGTCAACATCCAAGCGCTACTGACCGATCTTGAAGCCGCAGTGATGATGGAAACCTTGTATGGTGCAATGGTTGCATATTCACAGCAAGTCATGTTGCGAATGCAAGCAGAAGATTCTGAACTTGGAACCACAGACCACGCTTTCCGAGTAGGGCACGCATATGGCGTATCTTGTGTTCTCAACCATGTCATCGACCGACTCACTGATACCGAGCAGAAAACCGCCTTAGGTGCACTCGATGATTTCAGCGACAAAATTCATGATGAAGTCCTCATCCAAGCAAAAGCAGCTGGCCTGATGATTGAACTGCTCGATGCCAAGGGTGCACAATTAGATTGAGAATATTTTCTCCCTCAATTCCATCAATAATTGGCTTGGAAATTGGCTGATTGGTGTATCGATAAATAATATCTTGATGAAGAACATGTTTGGGTTTGGCTTATACAAGCATTTCACATCCCTTCAATGGGGAAGAGGTTGGAACGTAAAGAAAAGCCCCTAATCCTCATTCTCATTGTGTTATTATTGGCCCCAAGCACCATCTCAATCGCAGATGGTGGAGGAAAAACAACAGCCAACCTTTGTCGGAATTGCCACGGGGAAAATTATGGTGACTATCTAACCCTCTCTCAATTATCCATACCTTCCGAAGTAGAAGAAGGGGAAGAATTCACAGTATCAGTTAGGGTAGATATCAGTGGAAATCTAGACCCTAGTATCCAACATTATTGGTATGTGGATTTTGATATCACTCTCAGTTCTCAAGAGGATTTATTCTCATTTTCACCTGCAACCCATTCATTCAACGATTATCTCCCCGGAGACTCAGTCATCGTTAGTTGGCAATTGACTGCGGACCAAGGGGGGGGTCCAGACTCACTACAGGCGTTCGCCTATTCTGTTGCTCAACACTTCGGAAGAAGCGGCACTGATCAATTATCTGGAAATATCAATGTTGTTGAGCCAAATGTAGCCCCACAATTGTCTGCACCGAGTTGCAGTCCGGATGAAGGGGGGCTCAATCAACTCTTCAACTTCCAAGTTACTTGGACAGATCTCAATAATGATTTGCCTTTTGAACTAAGTGTTATTGTTGATGATAATCCCTTTATCCTGACTCCAGTGGATTCAATTTCTGAAGAGCCGCTGAGTGGTATGCGCTACAGTAGTTCAAGTATGATATTGGACCAAGGTTATCACACCTATTTCTTCCAAGGTTCCGACGGTGAAGATGCTATTCGATTGCCTTTGATTGATGCCGTGACAAATGGTTCCCAGGGTCCACTCATTGGAGTGTTTTCCGGACCATTTGTGGGCAATAGTCCCATCATCCACGAAGAGAATATGGTTCCGCTTCACGGAGACAACCAAACTAATTTCACATACTCGATATTGATAACTCCTGAAGATGAATTAACAAATACAAATATCACTTTATGGCTCGATGGAATTGCATCAGATATTGTTCCAACCATCAGCGAAGGGGGGCCGGGACAAAAGTGGTTCAATTTCACAACACTGTTAAATTCAGGAGTGAGTCATTTTCATTACTTCACAGCCCTCAATAGTTTTGGTATTTCTCGCCTGCCAGTTGGCACTTCCATATTCGATGGTCCAATCATTATAGGAGATGTACTTTCGAAGGCCTCAATCAATCCGCCACAGGGCGATGAACGGACCCCGTTCACATTCACAATCAATTATTCCAATCCAATAGGAATTGCTCCTAGCAAATTATCTCTTATTGTTGATGGAGTAGATGTTCCAATGAACGTTTCTTCACAAAATCCAGACTGGAATGAAGAACATATGTTCTCAGTCCAACTCGATATGGAAGTGGGATCCCATTCATACTATTTTCTAGCCATTGAAGAAGAACGTTCTCATCGGATTCCTGATCAAGGTGAATTGAATTTTATCGTAAATCGTTTTGATAGTGACCCGTGGTTATCGAATGCTTCGATATTCATTGCAGGAAATTTAACCTTCGATGATGGTGATGAAACTAATACTGATAATATTGAGAATGTCACTCGCCCTCTTGTCATCAAAGGAACAGATATTGAAGTCAGAATAACATTTCATGATGCTGAAGGGGATGATGCAAAACCTGGGTCCGTGATGGCTTGGGTTGATGGATTGGCATATCAGATGCAGGGGATGGATGCAAATAATGCCACAATCGGTCAAGTTTGGTCACTATCGATTCCCCAACTTGAGGTTGGAACTGATCATTTCGTCTGGTTCACCGCAACTTCCAGCAACAGCGGCACCACTACTGAAATATCAGTAAGACACCCAATAGAAATTGGATATATTTTCCCTCTGCCCGATGTAAGGGATGCGAATATCCCTCCTATCATTCAATCACCAACGAATGGGGAAATAATGCTGTTTCCCTTGACTGGGGGGGTTTATGATAACTATACATTTCTCATAGAGATCGTGGATCTTGATTGGGATGATACAATCGGGTTGACTGTGTGGCTTGAACTAGATGGAAATATTCACCTCCTTCAACCCGTGAATGGTTCAGACCATCGCAATGGTACTCTGTTTGGAATTACACTCAAACTTTCTGAAGGTGAACATACTCATCGCTTCGGGATTCAAGATGCTGAAGATATTACTGTTTATCCTTCTGACGCTTTTTTGAATGGCCCTATTGTTCAAAGCAATCTGGTGCCGGCTGGAGTTGCTAGTCATATCTTCGTTTCATGGGCGTGGTGGCTCGTATTACCTAATTTATTACTTATCATTGGAGGAATTGGATGGGGGGTTCACACTCTGATTCATGCTCGAAGAGCCGTGAATGAGAAGGCAATAAAACAAGTATTGCAAACATTAACGCAGTTAGAAACTGAAACAGTGTCTGAAATAGCAGAATATGAAAATTCTTTCAATAATGAACCGGTATGTGTTCCAAACATGATTGATCTAGGGGGTATGCCGCAATCAGAACCGGTAATGGAGCCACATGATACCCGCTCTTCAGACCAATCTGAATATCCGGATGATTGGAAGGAAATAGATTGGTAAGAACTGCCGGAGGAGAAGATATGGTGTCGCGAAATTTACTCTATCTTGTTGGACGATGGACTGGAATAATTGCTTTTATTCTATTGATTCTAGATTTTTTGATTATGCAACTGTTCAGAATGCGAAGTTCCACAATGAAAGAGTGGCTCGCATCTCGGATATATGCAAACAAATTGCATGGTATCGCCTCTGTCACCATTCTCCTCAGCGCTATACTTCATTCATTACTCCTAGTGTTTGGGCACTGGAATTCGCTGGTATCAGCATTTCCACTCTGGATGCCACTGACTGAAAACTTGGGATATATGTTCAATTTAGGGACACTTGCAGCAATATTGATGCTATTTCTCTCCATACATGGGTACTTTCGCAATTGGTTTTGGAATAAATGGAGTCATTCCGCATGGAAAAGAACCCACTTCTGGTGTGCTCTTCTATTAATTATCATTGTATCAATACATGCAGTGACCATCGGTGCCGAATTCGAATTCCTAGGTCTTTCTATTCGTGGTTGATAATGATCAAACATTCATCATTTCTTAAACAGTGATGGATTCAACAAAATATGAATATTGATTCTTCATAATCTGCAACTTTGGCTGGTCTTCCCTTTCGATTCAATAGAATCTCATGACCCTCTTCAATCAACAATGCCGCGTGGTCATCCACCCCGCCTGGATACTTCGGATTCAATTTGCCTCCATCCTTCAATAATCGCCAATATGGCGCTGGCTCAAGTTCATTGACACGGTCTTCTTCAGCAGCTAGAGCCACGAACTTTAGGAAAATTCCAGTAGTCATCGGGCACGCTATATCTGCCCCAGCATCACCCGCCAGTCGTTGGCGTATGTTGGACATATCTGTAAGCGAACCTGAGGGAATCTTGCGCACCAATTCATCAATATTCATCGGCACCGGAATCAGCATTGTTGCTCCGTCTTTGCCCTTCGCCCAAACCTCTGGACAGTCAACTATCTTGCCATGATTCGGGTGTTCCTTCTCCAACTTGTCACGCCAAGTGGTCTTTGGTTTCCACTTCGCCATGGTGGTTGCAAGAATAAGCAATACTTGTGCTTGACTCATAGTACTGCAGCGAGTCCGCAATAATAGGCAGGCACTTATTATCACCTGCTCAGGACTCAATTATCTGGCCTGAATCCATCGTACAATCATCTATTGGTTTGTCCCATTCACCTACAGGTGTTGCATCCAAGGCATCAATAACCTCGAATCCTTCTATCACCTTACCAAACACTGTGTGTACTCCATCCAAATGACTAGGTGTTGAATTTGGAGACACGATGAAAAATTGAGAACCGCCCGTATTGGGCTGAGAGGTCTTTGCCATTGACAACACATAGGGTTCATGTTTCAATCCATTATCTGCTTCATCAGGTAATGTCCAACTGGTTTGGGCACAATCACTTACATTCGTCGATGGTTGACCGTTGCAATATCCTGTCCAAATAACTGCATGCCCGCCGGTTCCGTTGTTATTTTGAAAATCGCCACCTTGAACAACAAAACCTTGGATTATTCGATGGAATATCACGCCGTCATAATATCCTCCATCGATCAGTGCCAAGAAATTCTCGACGTGATTAGGTGCTGCATTTGGATATAATTCAAAGATAATAATCCCGCTACTATTATTCCCCCAAGTAACACTCAATGAGGCCTGGTTGATGTCCAGAGCATTATCTTCAGTGGAATCCTTGCCAATGCACCCTGAAAGGGGTGAAAGTAGCATCAGCAGCGTAAACAGGAATGGGGTTGCTTTCTTCATGACACTTCCCCTGAATAAACCCTATTTTGTTTTTTTGAAATGGCTTCGCCTAGAGGGTCCCCTTGAATTCGTCAAACTGATGCACGGCATCAAAATGAACAGCTTCTAACGCTTCAAATCTTGAAATCTACCTGGTCTTCCTGCTGACCTTGGATGATGGTCTTACCCTCTGAATCAGTGAATGAGCCTGCCTTGACCTGTTCTTCATAGAGTCCGGCTGAATGCTCTTCAGTCCTCAGTATCTGCCCAGTGTCTCCCAATGCCATAGTCAGACTATTAGTGATGGCCTGCAATGTCTGGAGAGCGCGGTCTCGATGTGTTGGTCCGATGTTGTGATCTGAATATCTCGCCTCTTCAAAGATAGCAAGGAAATCATCCAACTGCTCAGGAGGCACCATAACGAATGCAGAACGAACTGCTGACTCGAATTCTCGAGTTGTCTCGTACACCTTCTTCATGAATCCATATCGGCGGAAGTGCTTGACAAGATCCTTGTAACAATTGAAGATGACAGCAATGTACTCGTTGGCTGCACGCAACTGCATCATGGTATCTGAGAGGATACCGCGCAACATCTCAATCCTTCTACGGTCCATAGCACGCTTGTACCACAGGGTCCCAACAATGGCTAAAGTCAATACTAAAATGGCAAGAGCGAAACCAGTCTCCTTGGAGAAGAAACCACTTTGCTGGTCGGTCAACGATTCTCCAACTGTTGTTATCTCGAAGGTAATATTATCTGCAGTTTCAGAGAAGTATTGTGAACCATCAAAACTGGCAGTTATCCTCCATTTACCTTCACAGGTTTCACCTGCACAAGTAGTTCCTGTGAAAGGCCACATGAAGGAGGCTATGCCTTGCTCATTGGTCTTGGACAGGTTCATTCCTGCTTGTACCCACTCCCCGGCCTCTTGGTCCCAGTATTCTCGAGTGAAAATGACATCCTCGTTCTCAACAGCCAATCCAGTTCTATCTCTTAGAAGAGCAACCTGCCCGCTGATAATCTCGCCCTCGTAAAAACCGCCATCTGAACCGCCTGCCCATATCTCCTTTGGATACATGCTGACTCGGCTCTTGACAAGAACCACCTTGTCCATGTATGAGCCATTAACAACGCTGCTGACCTCCGCTTGACATCCTGTCCCAACATTGGTGTTCTTGTCGGGCTCATATGCAACTCGGATTGTACGGAATCCCTCATATTCACCAGAAGATGGCTCGATTCCTTTCAGACTCGGATTATGTTGGGGATTGGCGCTGAACCACTCGATTGTTCCTGTAGCATCATCCGTGTATATTCTTGCGAATGGGCGGGTGTTCTTGTCTGGATCGATGTAAATATTCAGGCACTTACCACCAATTGCTTGCCCATTGCTCTGAATCAAGGAGGCATCTATGTGGAATGATTCCTTCAAGTAAAGAACGTCAAACCTCTCTCCACCATTTGCTTCTTCCAAAGATGGCCACTGTTCGTAACTGTTCTTGAATGGGCCAATCTCTGAAATTGACAGAGTGCTGTTGGAGAAGACTTCAAAATTGACTGTCACCGACTTGTTGAGATAACGGTAAGCATCATTGTTGTCGTATGCATTGTACGTCACAGTCACTTGTGCGGTTCCTGCATTGACGCCGGATAATGGGCATTCGATCATATAGTATCCGAAATCATCAGTTATTGATGGAATACAGGCAACCGGCCCATCTGGACTGTTAATCATCTCATACGCTACCCGTATCTGACGCTTGCTCAAGTTGGTTCCTAATTCATCAGAAAGATGACCTGTCACAATCATTGGTTTCTCAACGACTTCATTCTGAGTAACATCGAATTCTGAGGTATAGACTATCTGATAATCGACCAATAACTGAGTATCTCCAATCAAACTGAATCCATTTCCATTGTATGGCATGACCCGCCTGTAATGATCGCTACCCTGAATATCCTGACAAGGGTCCCACTTTCCTTGTAGACCAAGATATTGTGGCTGCATTTGAGCGCATCCTTCATTCGGCAATGCTTCTTCAAATCTCAGATAGACATTGACAGGGCCAAAACCATCTGGGAGGAAAGAGGTGGGGTCCTCTCGCAACAATTCAGGATCCAATGGCAAGAAGTTGGATTTCAAACATCCAACCGTCTCATTCCTGTCAAGGATGTCATCAGAATTGACATCTCTATCAGGTCGTCCATCACCATCTCCATCGAATACACAGAGGTGGCTATTATCCGATGCAGGTTCGGGCAGGCTCAATATTCCTGCACTTGGAGCAAGTGTTGCCACTACTTGTCTACGATATGTGTTATCGAAGGCAAGACCTTCGAATATGACATCAACCAATCCGCCCGAAGGAGCATCGGGGCCCGAGAGGGCTTGCCCTCCACTATCTCGTATAGCGGTCTTGTTATCATCGGTTATCTGAGCTGTGAAATCCCACAAGTCCCCACTTCCTCTAACATTTGGAGAAGTTTGTACAATGCTGATATGGGTATGGGAAACGATCCATATCTCTTGCTGAGCAGAATTACCAAGTAACAAATTCATACCTTCGAATTCAAATTGAAGCATGGAGTTTCCAAGGTCATCATTTGCAGATACATTGAACTCTATCGAGAATAGGCCACGTTCATCAGTATGATTGACTCCTGCAAGCCCACCAGACCAATTCCAGTTCACTGGAACACCTTGGACCGGTTGTAGTGCATTGTCGACCAACCTAGCCGATATCAAACTGGATGAATTACGATACAATCGTGGTACTGAAGTCAACTGGAAATCTGTAGTTCCTACCACTGTGACATTGATATATCCGCCAGTTTTAGCGAGAATTGAACTGTTTCCAGTGAAGAAGAAATCTGAATTGACGAAGTCTACCTTCATTCCATATGTCCCTGCTGCATATTCTGTATACCAAGTCCAATTGTAATCGTAAACTGCCTTGCCACCCTCCAAAGAAGGATTGGTGACATATGCTGTTTCACGAGTCCCTTGAAATACATCGTTGTGATCGATATCGACCTGCATGGTGATAGTACCATCTGTCCATGGAGAACCAGTTCTGTTTGAAACGTCTCCATCGACTCTGACAACCTCACCTGTATTTATCTCTGGAATTATCTCACAGCGTGTACCACTCTCTGAGTCTGAAGGATTTATTTTTCCGCAAGGAGGGAGGTCTGCATCTCCACCATTGGTGAGTGAGATGTACCAATTATCCTCATCTGCGTCAATGAATTGACGAAGGGCCTCTGCTTCATCATTGAGGTCAAGATGGTTGCCTGACCACAATAGGGGCCAAGCCTTTCCAGCCTTTGCATCATTATAGGCGATATTAGCCTTATCCAAGGCTTGTTCATTCCATAATGAGGACCAGGAACCATATGTTCCATCTTGATTGTTGATACTCGCATTCCACCAGTATATTGGATTGGTTCCAGTGATAGTCACCTTTCCTTCGATGTTCATCCTATGCATCACTCTAACAGAGAAAATATCGGTACTATCTCCGTGCATCCAAGGGAATGGCCATTCCCAATTCTCCTCATCTGGAGAACTGGTGTCTCCAAGAGATGGGTCAACGTGTGCAATTATCTCCAAGTCTCCATACGGCAAACTGGTATTGGTGTAATTGTATCTAATAGGGTCCCCCTGGGCATCTTCAGCAATATTGTGCTTCTTGTTGATATCATCCCAAATAATCTCCTCATATCCACCTGGAATCTGTCCCACTCCATTATCCATGGTTGAATTCCACCTTACTTGTTTCCAAGCCCCAGAGGCACCAAGATCCTGAATGAAAGTGAGTGAACACCAGCCATCTCCATCGGTTCGGTATCCATTACCTCCAAAGCCAGTGAAATTGGTTGAGCTGGTGATGTTTCCGAAAGGCCCACCAGATATCTCGAACGTTATTGGAGCGTGAACTATCCTGTTGTCAAACAAACCGCGTGTCCAATCTGCAGTATAATGTGCCTTGAAATCAAGCCATAACGGTTGTTCATCACTACGGAAATAATTCCAAGCAGCGAAATCCACAGTCAGATTAGCTTCGGCTCCTATTGTATAAGTCTGTGAACGTGAGCCGTTGAAGGCAAACATCTCAGTGACTACAGCATATACTTCGTAAGTGGAATTTGGACCAACATCAATATTCTCAGGGAGAATGAATTGCCCGACGGTGAAATTACCATTGGTATTAGTCAAGACATCTATGGTCTCAAGGGCAGTTGTATTATTTGATGCCCACTCAATATGCACCTGTACGGGTAATTCAGATGCATTCTCAAGAACCCCAGTAGACGGGTTCAGCCAAGTGACGTGACCTTTGAATACTGCCGGCCTCATTGCGTCGAGCCATAGATTCTCAGGTAAATTCATCGAGATATATGTTGGGGGTTTGTCATCATCATCAAGAATACAGTCATTGTCATGATCCCAATCGCTTGCTTCTAGCACTCCCCCTCCTGAATCAGTACAGACGTGGCCTTCCTCAAGGATGTCATAATCGGTATCTTCCCAAGTATCATTGTCATCATCCATATCCACTGCATCAGGGCCTGTGTGGTCGTTCAATGGGTTTGCAACACCCTCTCCATCCCCAAAGTCATCATGGTCCCAGGGATTGGTGGAGTTCCTAGCAAACCTGAGTGGCCACAACAGAACCTCGTCTTCATCGTGCATTCCATCAGCGTCATCATCAGGGTCAAGATCATCTCTCTCCCCATCGTTGTCATGGTCCCATGCTGAAATAAACGGAGTAGCTCCTGCTAATTCTACAGTATTGCTGATTCCATCTCCATCCCAGTCATCATCCATCCAATTCAAGATTCCATCGTTATCATGATCCCATGGAGATTGTTCTTCTCCCCAGAAACAACCGATTGTATTCTCTTGAACTGCATCTAATACTCCGTTGTTATCATCATCAAGGTCCTCGGCATCAGGGACACCATCATTGTCATTGTCTACATCATAATACCTAGGCACATAGAGACCTTGACTCATTTGCCCTCTATCCCATACCGACTGATACCAACCGTCCTCATCGACATCTGCATCGTTTCCATCATCATCATTGTCAAGACAATTCGTGCCTGTGAAGAAATTGCCATTATCCTGACCTGCGTCATTATCCCAATCATCATCACTATCGACCTCGAAATAATCCCAGATTCCATCATTGTCATCATCTACATCATACCAATCAAAGACTGAATCGTAATCATCATCAATATCGATTGTATTATTGGACTGCATCGATGCTCCGCCATCACCATCACTATCTCCATCAACGTCATTCTTGAGGAAATCTGCTCCAACTTCATCAGGGAAATCATCTGCATTGGCATCAAAATTCCAAGTCCAGAGACCTGATGTAGTACCAAACCATGTCAGGAACATGTCAGTATTGTCTTCCATTTCTGAATAGCTGACTGCTGAGAGAGTGGTCCCTCCAAGTTGGAATTGGTAACAAGATGATGCACAAGAAAGAGAGGTATTGGTGCTGTGTTGGAATCCACCTTGATTGAAGGTTGAATCCGGCCTAGTAGAATATGGAGCGCCAAACTGTGCATTTGCTCCATTCAGTGGCATATGGTAAGCGATGGCATAAGCCCACCCACATGTCCATCCAGTTCCTAATGAACCAGCTGTCCAGCCACAATCCTGGTTGTTTAGACTGCCACCCATCTTGATGTCATTAACGTCAAGAATGCCATCATTTCCTTCATCTTGGTCCCAGAAATCAGGGAGTCCGTCTGCATCTTGGTCAACATCAAGTCCATTCTGTAAAGAGTCACCATCGGAATCAATATCCCACTCATTTCCTCCATTCCAAGGACTCCAACGAGCAAGGAGGTAGAAGTAGAACTCGGGAACAGTTCCAGGGGTTAATGGGTTGGTGGTGGAGTCATATCCATTGTAATCAATCTCCACTTCTGAAAATGGGTTGATCATGAATACGAGATTCCAGTGGTCTGTTGCATTGGCCACATAATTTCCTCCCGCTGCGCCATCTCTAGTTCCATCGGTTGCTTCACCATCACCAATTGGGTACCATGGGGTATAGAATGAATCAGTTTGATCATAATCGACTATGCCACAATTCCCATCATCCGGATCATACAAATCATTGATGCCATCATTATCATCATCCCAATCCATATCATTCTCAAGTCCATCACCATCAATATCTGAATCCAGGAGATTGGGACCATCGTCTCTGTATTTGCTTCCATTCATTGAATGCAAATCGTTGTCATTATCAAGGTCACAATCCCAATCGATGTCAAGGTAGTCAACAATACCGTCGTTGTCATCATCCACATCATCCCAATTATTGATACCATCTCCATCCCAATCATTGAAATTTGAATAAGAGGCTCTTCGAGTTTCACAGCGGGGGTCTGGATTAGCTGGGTTTGGATTCGCTGCAGTAGGACAGTTCCAACCAGCTACAGTCGCTGACTCATCCAGTGGGAATGAATCATTCTCATTGTCTATGTTGTCGTTGTCTGTGTCGTAAGGGAGGTCCAGTGCATTGAATTGTGTGCGGGTGAAATCGTCAGGAGTGGTGGTCCCACCCATGTCTGTATCCAACCAATCCCAGACACCGTTGTAATTGGTATCGAAGGGACGCCATCTATCGTTATCTGTATCTGCATCATAATCAAGTTCACAATCAATTCCTGCAATGCCATCAGTATTGGCACCGGGGGTCTGGAAATTACTGTCATTCAAACCAGTGTAATCGTTCTTACCATCACTATTGGTATCCGTCTTGACGCAGGTGTCTGCAATTCCATCATTATCATCATCGGGGTCAACCATATCTAGAATCCCATCGTCATCATCGTCAGTATCCGCACTGTTTGGTAATCCATCGTCATCAGTATCAGGATCAAGGAAATTTGGAATGCCATCTCCATCGAGGTCTCCATCATGTATTGCAGTGAAGGAAGGGTTGGGAGTGCGGCTTGCTTCAAGAGTGACGAAATCAAGTCCACCACTGTAGTCTCTGTATTCATTCAATGACCACTGGCGTTGTCCAGAATCACCAGGATAAGTGATAGTGGTAGTCACGTCGTCGTTGTATGGGTCAGTATCACTAATATCTGAAACACCATCATCATCATCATCATCATCGAAATAATCCTGTATACCATCACTGTCAAAATCACAAGGCCATTTGAATTGGTCGATGCGGCCATCGTTGTCGTCATCTTCGTCATATCGTCCAGAACCTGAGCCGTCATTATCTTCATCGGTAACTCCATCGTTGTCGTGGTCCATCGGCAACTGGTCAGATAGGTAATAACTACCCACAGCGGTATTGGTCCAAGGATGAATCGTTGTAGAAATGATGAACCGGTCAGTAGAGACATTGAATGGATCAAGGCCTGATCTATTGTAGTCGATTGGGCCTTCTAGGATACCGTCGTTGTCATCATCCATATCGTCTACGTCTAGAATACCGTCGTTATCGTGGTCATAGGGGTCAGTGGCAGCGCATCCATCGAATCGTTCCAACAGGTCATAGATTCCATCGTTATCATCATCTAGGTCATCAAGGTCCTGAATACCATCATTATCGTGGTCCTTGCCATTTGTCTCTTCCAGCAGTATTCCATGATTCTGAGGTCGTAGATCGAGTAATGAGAGGTCGTCGACCTTACCGAATGAAACCAAGGGGTCTGGATATTGTACATCGTACAGTGCAGGATGGCCATCAGGACCGTAGGTATCACCCATACCGTCGTCCCAACTTCCTTGTCCTCCCTGATCAGGAATTTGAACCTGCACTGAAAGTGGAACTCTTGCTGTTTCTGAAAGTGAATATCGGACTTCATCTGTCGTTGTTTCTGTCAAGCCTACTCCAAACCCTGCTAAGATGCTGAGCAGGAACATTGTAACCAATCCGAAGGATTTTGTTTGTTGTTGCCTGAGTCCGACTTTTTCATTCAATGTTCGTTCAATCGTCATAGTGACCTCTCCAATTCGGCTCGCCACCTCCTTACCCTATTTGAAGCGCGCTGCACATATGCGCAGATAGGTATCACGTGAGCAAATAGGTATCAATACCGTATCCTCTCGCAGTTGTCTGTATTCACAAATATGTCGAGCTTACAATCGCTCACACTGAATGGAAGAAAATGAAAAAAAAAAGGGGCGGCTCTCCCAGCGCCTCGACGCTGGGAAAGCCCACATACCCGTTCGTTATACTACGGGTTATTCTGAACAACCTATTCGGGTTGACCTACTCAGACTTCGAGAACGTCGATGATTCCATCATTGTCATCATCGTCGTCTAGATGGTCGTCCTGACCATCGTTGTCGTGGTCGAACTGACCGGTCATTTCGTTGCCATCGTTGGCTTCGAACCAGTCCAGCAGACCGTCGTTGTCGTCATCGGTATCAGCGAGATCCCAAAGACCATCGTTGTCGTGATCGTACCTGTACTGTCCGGTGGCGCCGTCGATTTCATCAACATCGAGGATGTTGTCGTTGTCGTCGTCGTCATCTACAGCATCGTTCAGGCCGTCATTGTCGTGGTCGCGGGAGTAATCCTCGCCGTTGGGGCCAACGTCGTTGCGGTTGTCGATACCATCGTTGTCGATATCTAGATCCACAGCATCTGCGATTCCATCATTGTCATGGTCGTAAATGT
>JASMHR010000129.1 GCA_030750665.1 Candidatus Poseidoniaceae archaeon | reverse complement strand
AACATATCGATGAGGCATCAGACAAGGTCAGACTCGGGCATCTCGAACCGCATCTTCTACGTCAATTACGCTCTCGACGCCCACGTCCAGCCGAACCTACCCAATACTCCTGAACCAACGGGACAAGACGCTCAGGATAGCAACCAAGATCCTCTTGCTCTCCTGCTCGTGCTCTCCCTCCTGGGCATCCTGATGATCGCTCCCAGACTGATGGGTTCAAGCGAAGAGGAATAGCGAATTCGGACGGTTGGTCTCAAGAACCCGCCCCGGCTCCCGAATCCGGAGGGCGCTTAGCTCAGCTTGGAAGAGCGTCTGGTTTGCAACCAGAAGGCCGGGGGTTCAAATCCCCCAGCGTCCACCAGCCGCAACCCCTTCCCGATGCACTGCGGCAAAGCGCCCCCTGGGAGTCCGGAACCCGACCTCGCGCTCCATCCACTCGGGCAGGGCGGTCCCGACCGCCCTCTCCCTCCTCGACTTGGGGTGCGCTCTGGCGAAGGCACGCTCGCTGGCCGGCCCGAAGACCAGCTCGGCGTAGTACCTCTCAATCGTGGCGACCGTGTCCCCGAGCACCATGCTGACGTCCTCGTACCTGCAGCCCGCGTTCAGGTAGCGCATGGCGATGCTGTGCCTGTACGATTGGCTGGAGTAGGGGCAGACGGCGCTGCCGTCGGGCAGCGCGGTCCGGTCCCTGATCCACGCCAGCCAGTTGGCC
>JASMHR010000128.1 GCA_030750665.1 Candidatus Poseidoniaceae archaeon | reverse complement strand
GGTAGCTATGATACATCTAATGATGGTTGGGATTATGATGGTGACGGTGCCTGTGATGCAGGTGATGATGATGATGATAATGATGGTGCCTTAGATGATGCGGATTCAGATGATAATAATGAGTTTGAATGTTCATTTGATGATGCGGATAACTGTGATGATTGTTCATCTGGAACCTATAATACATCAGATGATGGACCAGACAATGAAGGTGATGGTCTCTGTGATGATGGTGACCCCGATGATGATAATGATGGTTGTGATGACGGCGTAGATGATAATCAGATGACATGGGATGATGACTATGATGGTGATGGTGATCCTGATGACTGTGACGGCGATGATGATAATGATGGATCAGCTGACTCAGATGACTCAGATGATAACAATGAGCTTGAATGTTCAGATGATGATGGTGATACCTGTGATGACTGTTCATCTGGTAGCTATGACCTGGGAGGTCCGAATTCAGATGGTGGTGATGGTGCTGACAATGATGATGATGGAATCTGTGATGCAGGTGATGATGATGATGACAATGATGGTTGTGCTGATGGCGTTGATGATGATGCACTCGATGATGGTCCAGATACTGATTCAGATGGCACAGATGATGACTGTGATGATGATGATGATGGTGATGGTGAAGTTGATGGTAATGATGAAGCACCATTAGATAACACTGCCTGTCATGATGATGATTCTGATGGTTGTGATGAATGTGCAGATGGCTCA
>JASMHR010000127.1 GCA_030750665.1 Candidatus Poseidoniaceae archaeon | reverse complement strand
AATTGTTAAATGTTAAAGATGAAACGCAAATAAACATAAAAACAGAAACATTAGATATGTATGCTCGAAGAGCAGAATATGATAAACAAAATAACATTATCGAACTGTTTGACAATGTTAAAATTCTGAGAGATAACGAATCAATTTCAGGAAACTACGCAAAAATAAATACATTGACTGAATCATACAAAGTAACTTCTAAGGAATCAGGAAAAGTTAAGATTCTGCTAAATAAAACAGATGAATAAATTTAATGTTTTAGACAGCGGGTTAATTGTCAATAAAATTTCTAAATCCTTTGATAATAAACCAATAGTAAGGGATTTAAGTCTAAATATCAAAAGAGGGGAGATAGTTGGACTCCTTGGACCCAATGGTGCTGGAAAAACTACGACTTTTTATATGATAGTTGGATTATTAAAACCTGATACGGGTTCAATCATTCTTGATAAAATTGATGTATCAGACTTGCCAATCTATATTAGAGGAGAAAGGGGCATAAGCTACTTGCCCCAAGAACCTTCAATTTTTAGAGGAATGAATGTAGAAGATAATATAATGTCAATTATTGAAATTATTGAGAAAAATAAATCAAAACACATCATTATATTAGAAAATTTATTAAATGAATTTAATATTGCTCATGTAAGAAAATCAAAATCTATAGTTTTATCAGGAGGTGAAAGAAGACGTTTAGAGATAGCTAGAACACTGGCTTCAAATCCTAGTTATTTGCTC
>JASMHR010000126.1 GCA_030750665.1 Candidatus Poseidoniaceae archaeon | reverse complement strand
GTAGTCCTCGCTGTTGAGGTAGTCGGCGTTGATGGATTCCGGTGCCACGATGTTGCCGCCGGCCCAGTCTGTGGAGCCGAGGTTGCCGGTAATAAGCCCGTAGGAGCTCCCACCGCATGTAATCACCCAGTCGATGTCCTGTACCTGCACGTCCATCGAGCCGGATGCGACCTTAGCGGTAATGAGCAGGCTGTCGATATCGGTTCCGTCCGACCCGTTCACCAAGACTTGGAGGATGTTTATCTTACCTGAGATCTCCTTCCTCGTGTCGTCGCTGGTCGACTCGGCGTTCTGCTGCAGCTCTTCTGCAGTCTTGATGATAATCGTCGAGGCCACTGCGGCCACTAGAATCAGGGCGATGAAAACTATCATCGCACCGATACCTATCGAGCCTGCCTCTCTGTCTCTGTTCATTAGTTGGTATTCTTCGCTCATACGCGTGTCACCTGTAGGGCCCTGTGGGCGCTAATCACTTATGAGAGTAGTGGAGTTCGTGCAGCAATTACGCGTTCGGTGAAAAAATCATCCCTGAATACCGATGCTCTGCTTGATGTTCAGGACCTCGATGGGGACGTGGACCACCTGGCCCGGGCCGAGGTTCTCGACCAGAGGCAGCCTCATCGTCTCGTAGCCCTCGGGCATCCACGGGTCGAGGAGGAGGCCCTCCATCGATTTCGGGGTCCTGTTCTCCACCCTCACCTGGACCTCGACATCACCGTAGGTGACCATGTAGCCCGTGGTCACAG
>JASMHR010000125.1 GCA_030750665.1 Candidatus Poseidoniaceae archaeon | reverse complement strand
TCTGCGTTCCTGTCGTCGAGTCTCTACGGTGTGACAGCATGCCCACGTGCGCGCCAGCGCTGCACAACTGCGCCGTTGTCCACAGGTCGTCCTCATCTTCGAGTCGCAGACGAACCCCTTCATCGAGGCGCTTTATTCGGCGCACGTAATCACAACCTCATCTGAAGGCGCCTGTAAGTCTGCCTTCGTCATCCATGTCCATGTCGAGAGCAGCCGGTCTTGTAGGTAGCCCAGGCATAGTCATCATCGAACCACAGACAGCGACGACGAAGCCGGCACCGGCGTTGACTCGAATTTCCCGAATTGGAAGAGTGAATCCAGTGGGGGCGCCGAGAACCTTCGGTTCATGGCTGAATGAGTACTGGTTCTTGGCCATGCATACAGGTAGAGATCCCATGCCCCACTCTTTGAGGGTCTTGAGGGAAGCTTGGGCCTTGTCACTGAAGTCCACGGTTTGGGCCCCGTATATGTTAGTGGCCACCCTCAGGATAGTCTCCTCAATGGTCATTCCGTGCTCCACTATCGGCGTATATGGCCGACCTTCCTCGTCGTGAGATGCGCAGGCCGCGACCACCGCGTCTGCCAGATCGGCCGCCCCCTCTCCTCCCTTGGCAAAGGCTTCGTTGAGGACTACTTGCTTGGCTCCGGCCTTGGTTGCCTCGTCTCTGATTGCCTCGATTTCAGCCTCGGTATCATGCTCGAAGCGGTTGATTGAGACAATGACTGGGATGCTAGTCTCTGCTAGATTTCGGACGTGTCGGCGGAGGTTGCTGGCTGCACCAGC
>JASMHR010000124.1 GCA_030750665.1 Candidatus Poseidoniaceae archaeon | reverse complement strand
ATTAATGGCTCCATCATCGTTATTTTTGATATTATATGGGCTCTTTAGATTTATAATTGAATTCATTAGAATGCCAGATATTCAGCTAGGGTATTTAGCCTTTGGATGGCTTACTATGGGTCAATTATTGAGCCTGCCAATGGTCATTATTGGTATCTTCTTATTTTACAAAGCACAACTTACAGGAAACAAATTATGAAACAATATTTAGACTTTTTACGACTGGTTAGGGAAAATGGAGCCGTTAAAACTGATAGAACCTCAACTGGCACTTTGAGTCATTTTGGACACCAGATGCGCTTTAATTTGAATGATGGCTTCCCATTGGTTACCACTAAACGCATACATTTGCCTTCAGTTGTTCATGAATTACTATGGTTTCTTAACGGAGACACGAATATTAAATATCTTAATGATAATAATGTCAATATCTGGAATGAATGGGCAGATGAAAATGGTGAATTAGGGCCGGTATACGGAGCTCAGTGGCGTCGCTGGAAGGGCGCAGACGGTAAAAATATTGATCAAATTTCACAAGCAATTAGATTAATCAATGATTCACCTGACTCTAGAAGAATTATTGTTTCGAGCTGGAATGTGGGAGAGCTCTCAAATATGGCCTTGCAGCCTTGCCATGCACTTTTTCAATTCTATGTTGTAAACAATCGCCTGTCTTGTCAATTGTATCAGCGTAGCGCAGATATTTTTCTTGGGGTACCATTTAATATCGCCTCTTATGCGCTGCTTACCCATATGGTGGCACAGCAATGCAGTCTTGAGGTTGGTGATTTT
>JASMHR010000123.1 GCA_030750665.1 Candidatus Poseidoniaceae archaeon | reverse complement strand
GTTTGGAGAACAAACCGATTGATATCCCTCGTGTTTTGCTTCCTGCTCTAGAAGCGGTTTGCATTCAGATTCAAACACGTATCAACGGCCGACGTGTTCGAAGAACCAAGCAGGTGGTTGAGATTGTTGGCGTCGATCCACACAGTCAAGAAGTGATTACGAATGAGGTTTTCAAGTGGGACCCTGCTCGTGATGACTTCGATTTCTCAGGAAAGTCCTACGTTCTTGAAAAGATCATGGTGAAGATCAATTACAGCCAAGATAAAATGAGACAAGAACTTCGAACCCGAAAACGCATCCTCGATTGGATGGTTCTCAATGATATTCGCAAGTCGGATCAAGTGGCTCAAATCATCACTGAATACTATGTTCGTCCCAATGATGTCCTTGCACGGGTGGATGGACTACGCTGAACTTTCAGAGAATGGATGGTAGTTGAGGGGCACATAATATGGCGAAGAAGAAGGACACGGGACCTCTGTTTGAGGGAATGGTCCTCACGGAATGGCAGAAGCTTTCCAACTCAATCTTCGGCGGATTGTTTCGAAAGAAGGCGCGTGCAGATAAGGACCTGATGAAGACTCTCTCTCAGGCCGATATTCGAGTAATGCCAGAAGTCTACAAGGCCACGACTCTAATGTCTACGATTTTCGCAACTTTGGGTTGTGCCGGACTTCTAGCTCTTGTTTTCCTGCCCGGTGCAGGAGCCATTGCATTTTATGAGAATCAGCAAACTGCTGAGAGCGTTGATCCTTGCATCATCTGGGCGTTTGAGAACAAGGATGCTGTTGATTATTCCCTCGGTTGGTCCGATTCAGCCAGTGGCGTTGAATATGGCGGATGTCCATTTTATGAAACTAAAATCATGGGGGTAGGTGCTCAGATGATGATTGTCATCATTGTTGGGTTATTGATTCCGTATGGCGCATTCAAACATTTTGCAGGTACCGCAGAACGAGAGAAAACGGCACGAGGAGACCGACTTGAGAAATTCCTACCTTATGCCGCATCATACACTGCAGCGATGGCTGCAGCCAATGCAACTCCGATGAAGATCTTCAAGTCGCTTGCTGCCAACGAGGATATCTACGGCGAGATTTCCTACGACTCAGCCATGATTTATCGAGATATTTCATTGCTGGGAATGGACTTGATTACGGCCATCAAGCACGCAGTTGACCGCGCTGCATCCCCTTGGGCTACAGAGTTCTTCCAAGGAATGGTCGGCACACTATCGAGTGGTGGAAACCTCAAACTGTACTTCCTAAACCGCGCAGAGCACTATGGACGTGAGAACCGCATTCGATTGACTGTATTCCTTGAAACTCTGGGTCTGATGGCGGAATCCTACGTTGTGGTCGCTGTTGCAATGCCGCTCTTCCTCATCGTTATGCTCGTCATCATGTTCTGGGTGTCTGGGGCGGGCAGCCAGATTAGCGAGGGTATGGTTTACGGCATTGTACTCGGCGTTTTGCCAATGATTCACATTGCATATTCCGGATTAGTTTGGTTGATGAGCGAAGAGATGAAGATGTGAGCAGGAGGTGGAATGATGGCACGTAAGAAAGAGAAGATTCGCGTCAATTTGGAACTTCCAAAGGACGACAATACACAATCGACTTTCATCGCCATCCTACTGGTTGGCATGCTCATGGGCATTGCTTGCTTGGGCTTCTGGGTTACAAATGCTGACCTCGTCTTCAAACCAGTCAATGGTAACCCGATGTTCATCAATTTGGCCTGTCCAGACTCCTTTGATCCAATGGATCCGGCCGGCCCTACATATTACCAAAATCAGACCTGTTGGTTGACTGAGGAGAGCCCGATTGAATCGGTTTGGACTGAGACTTGGCCCCGCGTACGACCGCCAGGTTTGGCGAAATCATTCCATGTCCCTGGGATGGGTGATTCTCAACTTATAGACAACGGGCAACTCCAACAACATCCCCTACAACCGATGACGATCACTGCCTCTGCGGATGCCTATGAGGCGTATCTCTTTGAGGTCATCATCTATCATTATGAAGATGGTTCAAACACTAGAGAACACATCCTTTCGATAAACTGTA
>JASMHR010000122.1 GCA_030750665.1 Candidatus Poseidoniaceae archaeon | reverse complement strand
CAGGGATTGCTTGTCCGCAGGCGTAAGGGATTGGGACATCAGGTCGGATTGACCACTGGAGGCGAGGAAGTGGTTTCAAGGATCATGCAAGGCAATTGACAAAGACGGCCACCCACAACTGCATTATGAGGGGGATTCCTCGGGTAATCATGCGCGAAAACCGTTCACATGGAGAATACAGACCCCTTGGTTATGTTTCATTTGTCATCTTGAGCATGTTGCTTGCCGCCTTTTCAGGGTGTATTGGTGCTGATGATACAGAGGTTGAGATTGAAGAACTGAAAGTGTCCCTTGATGCCATTCAAGGAGACGAAGATGAAAATGGACATGTCATCGTTACAGCGGTGGCATCTGGTGGAGAGGAGCCATACTCCTACCTATGGACCCTCGATGGGGATGAGATGTTGGCCACCGGTCCACAATTGATGATGTCAGGATTACTTTCTGGTCAACACACAGTTGGAGTGTCACTCGCTTCTGCAGATGGGCAGGTCATCGAGAGCAATGTAATCTTCACTATCCCTACCCCTAATCGTGCTCCTCAGTGTTTGCTCAGTGTTGAGACTCCGGTGTACGAAGGAGAATCAAGCAATTGGACCCTGACCAGCAGTGATGCAGATGATGACTCGCTGAACCACGAGGTATTCTTTAGTGACGGCACGATGTCTGACCAGACTTCGGGAGAACATGCATGGACTGGATATGGAGTCCGAAACGTCACTGCCACAGTCGCCGATCCAGATGGTCTTGATGCGACCTGTACCGCCAGTGTCGAAGTCACTGCCAACAAGGCTCCAGAGATATCCGTGGAAATCACACCTATTGTCGAAGGAACAATCATTCTACTGGTCGATGAGGAGTTGGAATTGGCTATCACAGTAACCGATCAAGAGAACAATGATATTTCATTAACAATTGATTGGGGAGATGGGAGCACAACCTCTGGCCAGCATGATGCTGACCATTCATATGATTCAGCAGGTGACTATGTCATTACCATCAATGCCAGTGATTCGTACGGTATGTCACTCCAAACTATTACCGTTGAAGTCATTGAGGAATTGAATGATTCTGCAGCCTTTGAGTTGTATGATGACCAATTCAGTGAAGATGACCCTTCGGCTGAACTTGATGAAGACGGTGACGAGACTGTCGATGATGCCGAAGCAGCAGAAAGCGAAGAGGGCCTCGATGTCGATGATACCTTCGATGTCGATCAGCAAGGGGTTCCGGGCCATGATGGAGGGACCATCGATGCTTGGCAAACACAAGACATGGACCATATCGGTGATGTGGCAGATTCAAACGATACAGCAGGAGGTGGTAGGGATTCCGACGCTGGCGATACCTTGACCGATGCCACTGGTCGTACGAATGAGAACGAGACCGAACTAGAATCTCCCATAGATGATATCAGTGCTGATGAACTCATCAGAGAAGAGCTGTTCAGTGAAGGAGATGACCCCTTTGGAGTGGTCGAGGATGAGCCTCCTCTGGATGAAGAGGTCTACGAGTCTCTTGTCGATTCACGGGATTCAGTGAGATTCGAGCATATCTTCAGTGTTGACCATGATGGAGATGGTGTCAATGATACTGAATGTGGGCAACAGAGCGCCGCCTTCTGGATAGATGCGAATCATGATGGAAATGCAGAGAGGGCAATTCTCTACCGGGCGACACATTGCATCAATGACCCTGACGGTGATGGAGTGGCAGAAATCACCTTTGTTGAGATTGAAGGTCTCAACTGGACCGACCAAAATGATGACGGCACCCCTGAGGTTGTCATGGCTTTACACTTGGAGCACATCGTTTGGTCTAATAATTCGCATCTTAGAACCGACACCAAATCAATGCTTCAGGTCGCAGCCATAGCCGACCTTGATCAAGATGGAAACAATGAATACTTGTTGATAGGGCATCTGGAGATAATCAATATTGATACTAATAGCGATGGCTTGGCGGAGGGTGAGGCCATCGAGATAAACGTCGCTTTTGCAAAGGACATGAATGATGATGGTACACCTGAAGTAGGCCTGTTGCTCAAGATGAATGATGTCAAGTATGATCTGGATGGCGATGGGAACATCAATACCCATGTCTTCTATATTCAAGCGGTGCATGTAAATGATGCTGATAGAGACGGTAACCTCGATTCTGTCATTGCCGCACAGTACGGCGGTTTTGAATGGGATAACAACAGTGATGGCCGAGTAGATTCCAGTACCATCATGTGGTTAGGAGTAGGATTGAGGGACACTGATATGGATGGTGTCATCGATCGTACGACCATGGCTGTTGGAGGCAACAGCGTTGAGGATGCAGATGGTGATGGAAGACCTGAGGCTGAGAGCGCAACCTTTGCTGCTTCAAGAATTGATGATAGTGATTCCGACGGCAACCATGAGAATTGATGTTATCTTGTATATCATCACGAGGTCGTGGATTCGGATGATGATGGCTTGGCAGAGACAAGAACCGAGATGGCTGCTGGTGCCCGTGCATGGGATTGGGATGATGATGGTAATTTCGACCGTCTTGTCGCTGTCATGTATGGTAAAGAGATGATGAATGAGACATCTAGTGGAATTTTCCAACAAACCAATACCGCCGTTTGGTTGTTGGAGGTGGCCGACTGGAATAGTGACGGCTCCCCTAACACGATTCATGCAGTCACTGGTTTCGAGAGCGCTTGGGACAACAATAGTGACGGTGTATCAGATACGTCATTCAACAGATTCAATGGTTGGTTTGGTCAAGACGCTGACCACGACGGCTACTGGGAGAGGCAGGTATTTGTCAGATTCACCAAGTCTGTCAGTGATGATGATGCAGATGGTGAACTGGAGGGGGTATCCGAGGAATATCTCATTCATCTCAAGCATTCCAGTCCTTTGGGAATGAGTCACGAGTGGTTCCTCTATTCATCCTCCTCCAAGTTCAATGTAAGTGTTGATGGCATTGCTTGGTATGAGAACAACACCGTCGCCGCCTATGAGACTTGGAATAATAGTCAGGCTCAGGAAACTCACGCAAGGATTGCATGGAGTGAGAGTCTAGACGCTGGTCGAGACGGCAGCAAAGAATACGAGGCTTCAGGGTATAGGGACAATCGAGTGAGTGAATGAGCACTGCTAGAATGTGGATGATATGAGTTAACTCGAGGACACAACCGCAGAGAGAAT
>JASMHR010000121.1 GCA_030750665.1 Candidatus Poseidoniaceae archaeon | reverse complement strand
AAGGTCCATGATCAGAGTTGAATGGCATTCCGTTTTCTGCACCTTTTGGACCATCGAGAAGATTGAAGTTGATGGTGTACTTGGATGCCACCGATGAACGTTCTTTCTTGTATTTTTCAGAGATTGCCTTGATGTGGTCAAGGTCTTCCTTGTTGTTACTGAATAGTGAAACACTATTTCCCCTTGTTTCAAAGTCAATGTCGACATGGTTCATATCGAGATTGACGTATAGACGGAGATGGTCCCGCAACTGGTCTTGGTGTGCTTCCACCCATGCGCTTGAACCCCACAACCCTTCTTCTTCACCACCCCAGGTGCAGAACATCATTGTGTACTGTGGTTTCTTGTTATCAGTCAAGAGTTCGCTGAAAACAGTTGCAAGCTCCATCACCGAGGAAGTTCCTGAAGTATCATCCACTGCTCCAGGTCCATGGTAGACCGTATCGTGGTGTCCGCCTACGATAAGCAGGTCATCGGTCATACCTTCCCATTTCCCACAGGGAACTCTGACATCCAATTCTCCAGTGTTCTGTACATTGGTACTGATTGAAACCAACCCTGATTCATTGTTCACTGCATCGATGATCTGGTAGCCCGCTTCACTCGAAATCATTACGAATGGGATGTCATCAGGCATTGTGCCTCCATTGGCTTCGACTACTGCATCTACTTCGATGCCTTTGAAGATTGGAACGCAGTTATCTGCCTCGACCTTGCCACAGTTGGCTTCTGTATTGACAACTATCAGTGCTGCAAGGTCATGTTGTGCAGCCAGACTGTAGATCTGAGTGTTTCCGGATACTCCACCACTTCCCCAGAACACCATGCCGATGTTGTCAGTGGCAGAAGTCCAGTCCTGTTCCTCACTTCCATCACCAAGGTCGACGACGTCAGCCTGTCCGAAGTTGATGCTACGGGTGCCTGAGAATCCTTGAATCACCACTTGAGTCCGATGCTCGTAATCAGTCACCTCTCTGCCGGTATCGAAAGGACTGCATGGTTGGATGAAAGGGGTGCCTCCTGGAATGCAGAGTTGTAAGGTCGGTGCACTGACTATCGAGAACATAGGGACACTGAAATTCTCTAGAGTCGCCTCATATCCCAAAGAGTCGAAGGTGTCGTGAATGTATTGTGCCGCATTCAATTCCTCTTGACTACCAGACATTCTTCCTTCCCACTGAGAGTGGCCGAAACCGATGAGATCCTGAGCATATCCCCGTGCTCTGGTGGAATCGAATTCAATTAATTCTGGGTATTCTACCTCATCATCCAATAATGCTGAAACCAGTTCATATCCCGCATATCCAAGTGAACCTGTGATGACAAGACCAATGACGATCAGTTGCGCAAGTGGCAAGGAGATGATTGCATCAAAGCCGCGGCGCCAAGGTGCTGCACTAACAGGTGATTCAATTTCTGCATCAAGAATCAATTGGCTCGGTTCTGTGTCAGAGAGCGGAGTTTCCTGCAATCTAGCTAACAGTTCTGCCTTACGGCCTGAAACAGCCATACCACGTGCCTGCAGTTCATGTTTGAGTTGTGCGACATTCATCGCATCAAATTCTCCCATGGTTACTGGCAGGCGCCCGTGACCCTTCAAACGATGGGTCTTCAGTTCAATTCATCGCCGCTCCAACGAGAGCCTAGAGAATGTTCGATATCGAGGTGGTCAAGGATACGGGCAACAATGAAGTCAACCATGTCATCAAGTCCCTTTGGATGGCTATAGAATGCTGGACTTGCAGGTAATACTACGACGCCATAGGTGGACAGCCTAGTCATCATCTCTAGATGTACTGTCGCATAAGGGGTTTCTCTTGGAACGATGATCAATGGCCTTCGTTCTTTCATCGCCACCACGGCAGAACGAGTCACTAAATTATCTGAAATCCCATTTGCTATCTTACCGATGGTGGTGCCTGAACAAGGGCAGATAATGACTCCGTCGATATTGGCAGAGCCGCTGGCTGAGCGTGCAGCGATGTCAGAATTATCTTCTAGATGTGCACCAGTTCTTTGTGCCAGTTCTTCAGGTGTAGTATCGCATTCATGACCAAGAGTGAGGCTTCCAGCATCACTGACCACTAAACGCACCTCATGTCCGTTTGCTGCTAGGAACTCAGTCAATCTGCAACCATATACCGCTCCTGAAGCACCAGTGATTCCGACAACGTATTCGCCCATGATTCAGTCATCCCGTTATTTGCCCTAACCTTGCAAGGACCCTGTCAAGGGCTTTTACATCCTCTTTGAAAACCTTCGGTTCCTTGGACCAAGCAACGCGAATCCATGTCGACAGATCCTTGTGAAACATACATCCGGGAACGACCAGTAACCCTTCTTCTTCTGCTATTCCATCAATCAATTCCAGGGCATCGCAACCAATATCGAAAGCTCCGAAAACCCCGAATGGTGGAGCCTGCCATTCAATTCCATGTTTATTGAGTATAGATTCCAATAAGGGGAGGTTATGTTTTCGCCTCTCTTCGATTGCATCCAAGGCACGTTCCAAGTAAGGCCATGCTGCAATGGCTAGACGGGCACTCGGAATCGCCATCATTCCATTGAATGTCTGAAATGCTCGATGGCCATTGATGGCAACTTCTTCGCTACCGATGAACCAACCGAAACGAAGTGCTCCAAGACCGTATATCTTAGTGAGTGAGTTCATACTGACACAATGTTTTCCCAGACTGTGAAGAGGCCTGTAATGTTCGGAACGCCTCATGCAGTCATCATATACTTCGTCAGCAAGTAGCGGAATTCCTTCCATCCTAGTTGCTTCCACCAACCATTCCAAGTCTTCATCCGTGACCTTGAATCCAGTAGGATTCAGAACTGGAGTGAACAATACGCCGTCCACGGTCGGGATGAGTTCTGATAATCTTTCACGGTCCAATCTCCATGCACCAGTGCCATCGATGATGCGTTCAAATTCGACAGTTTCAAGCCCCATCAATCTAGCACTGTGACATACCGGCGTGTAGGCTGGGACTTCCACTGCCAGTCTTTTGGAACCCGGGGGAAGTGATGCTGCTAGAGCAAGATGAATTGCGTCGGTGGTGCCATGTGTGGGGACCACTCTTTCAGCCGAAACGCCTTCTCTTTCTGCAATCATCTGTCGGACATCAATACCATCATTGAATGGATGAACCAACAGATCTTGAACTCCATCCAATTCCTTGGACCAATCCAGTTGCAAGCCTGATTGTGATAGATCATGCTCTCTTTTTTCCATCAATCTAGAGATGTACCAGTCGAGATGGGAGAACGGAGGAATCTCTGAAC
>JASMHR010000120.1 GCA_030750665.1 Candidatus Poseidoniaceae archaeon | reverse complement strand
TTCAGCCATTTATTCTGTGGATTCAATCTCTCTCGATATTTCATTCGCTCCGACTTGGAGAATAGATCCAAGTCAACTCGACCTTGGGCACCTTGAGATTCTCATGGTGGATGTAGATGGCAGTGAATTGGAGGTGATTGAAGGACAGCAATGGTACCTGACCACAGATCTAGTCGTCGATGGCTTGCAGATTGAAGATACATCAGGGCCGGTAACCGGCCTACTTGAGGATGGATACATTGTCGCCTTAGGAGATGTCATCAAAGTCTCGGCTGTGATAACCCATGGTGCATCAGGCAATTCGATGGAGGGGCTAGTTTCTGTTAGATGGAGTGGCGCGGTTCATGGGGAAGAATGGAGTGGAGAACAGGCAGTAGAACTTATTGATGGAGTATTGGAAACTCAACTGTTATCTCCTTCTCGAGGCGGAGTAGGCGAATTAACAGTAGAGATATTGGATGAAATGGGTTGGCAATCATTGGCCAAAATTGGGCCGGTCACTATTATTTTCGATGACCAAGATCCAATGCTGCTGGTAGCAGCAACTCATAATCCATTCAGTCGATACCATTTGTATCATATGGTTGTGACAGCTAGTATCAATGATGATGTGGAATTTGACAACCAGGCAACTGCTCACTGCCAGATCATTTCCGATGGGGTTCAATGGCCAGTGGTCAGCGTCACAGCATCACCTGTTGGCGTCTTTGAAGACCGCAGTGTATACTCATTTCAGTTCAATATGAGTGGGCAGGGTCGCCCGTCTGAACTACCTATTTCTGCTGAAATGATATGTTGGGTCGAGGCCCAGGATGATTCAGGTCGAGAACTGGTTCCCCAGGAAGGTGGGAACTCAAATGAAACACCATGGTTGAGGATGTCTTTGACAAGCAATGGCCCTAATCTGGAGATGACTTCTTTCATCAGTGATTCGGAATCAACTGTCATCGGAGATAGATTTCGTGTTTCAGTGACAGTATTCAACCTTGGAGAAACTGTCGATACTCCTTTGGTGGTGAATATCACGATGACATCTCCCGATGGTGAACTCAGCAATGGGTGGACAGAAACCCGCCAGAATGGGATGTCTGCAAACGGAATCTGGAGTATCACCATCGATCTCTGGCCTGAACAGACTGGACAATGGGTGTTCACGGCCACTATTGACCCAGAGGACACAGTGGCTGAATTGAACGAGAGCGATAATTCGTTGCAATTAACGGTTCAACTTGAAGAGAAACCTGAAGGTTTTCTTTCATCGATCAAGGTTCCAGCCATGTGGACAGGTATTGGACTGATTCTGATATTGATATCACTTGTTGCCATTCGTAGATTCATTTCTATAGAATCGGAGCCCTTTGATGAGGAATCTGAAGATGAGAAGGAATTGCCTGCGATAAGCGGTCCGCCACCTCCATCCGCAGCCCGTCCAATACCAAGTCACCTTCTGGGTTCTCAAGATGTTGGCTCTGAAATTTCAGCAACCGACATTGCATCAGCATCTAAGGCTCTCGATGGATTGCTGAACAAGGTAGAGAAGGTCTCAGAGAATACAGATTCCAATAGTTTGCCGGATATCGGCTCCAGAGTTGTAGATTGGCAGGGGCTGAAATGGGCTGGAGATTACCACTATGATGACGAAGGCACTTGGTATTCTGGAGCAGATTGCGGGCGGTGGAAGCAGGATGATGATGGTGGTTTCACCCGAATAGAATGATTACCATTCTTCTGCATGCATCTGAACTATTGGGTTGTTTTCATATCTCAAACGCAACCATGCGTTGTATACTTCAGAAATTTCGCTAAATTCATTCGCCAATCTGGTGATTCGATTATTGAATTTCTTCTGGAAGGAATTGCTGTTGTGGCCTAACTCAGTCTGTATTTCTCTGAGTCCGAAATATTCTCCTCTTTCTACACTTCTGACCAGATATCGAAATGCATCTCCCAAGCCGGAAGATCTCACTTTGTCATGGACCATGATTGAATGTGATACGACTGAAGGAGTACTGCCTTCACTAGCGTGCCTTCGAAGCGATTTCAATAATCGATTCACTCCGTCTTCAGTGGAGAGTTCGTCGGGGATCCTTTCGTCATTTGATGTCATTTCAACCATCCCGCGATTTGATACTCCGGGGTACTTCCTCAGCAATTGGTAAATGGCGCGCAATTCAGCCGGAATCTTGGCCTTACTCCCTGTTCGACGGTTTGGCACGAATGTTGGAGGAATCCACCCCTGTTGAATGCGACGGAGCAATTCATTTGTGAGCGACATTACGATATGTATTGGGTACGGGCCATGTTCATGCCGGATGAGACATGGTCTCGTTTTGTTCTTTCAGGAACCAATTTGATTCCCGGAGAATTACAGGTCAACGATCCTGCCCTCTCGAGAATGGATACTATGGTTGAGATTCGTCGACCAGATAATGTCAGCCTTCCCATCGAGGTATTGAAACAATTGAGCAGGTCATGTCAACGTCTATTGGTCGACCCACATACATTTGACCATCAGGAGTTGATCGACTGCTTGATGCTTGGTTCAACACTGGTATGTATCGACCACCGGTCTGATATCAAGCAGTTGGAATTGGCACATGCTTCTTCGGCTAACATCGTCGTTAAACTCGAACTTGACCAATCAATGCTCTCAGAACCGGAGGAACATCTTTCACTTCTAGAATCATTGTCATCTCATGTAGGTGATTTGATCATGGTCAAGACTAGAATGCCCGGAATCTTGGAAGAATGGTGGCTGATTTTGCCTCGCAGAATCCGAGGAGCATGGAAATGGATCATGGCCCCAGCCGAAGGTGAGAGAATTACTCTACCCCATAGAAATAGAATTCATTCGTGGGCTATCAGTGGTGACCTTTTCATCAAATGAAGTTATGTTGCAACAATTTGCCCGATGGGGCCGTGGCCGGGAATTGAACCCGGGCCGGCAGGACCACAACCTACCGTGCTAACCCCTACACTACCACAGCCATCGAGTATCGTGGCCACCGGAATATCCGGTTTGAAGGTTGCGCGACGAAGACATGATGTTCAATGTCCACAAGACCAAGAGTTTGAAGGCCGGGGTCATCAGGGAGGGTCTCATGAGTCGTGTCAATGGCACTGCCCTGTTGCTGATATTGGTCTTATTTCTACCCCTATTCGGAGCGCTGGACTCATCGGCAAGAGTAGTTGATTCAGTTGAGACTTGGGATCTCATCGATTCAAGTCTGCTTTCTGATGGAGACTGGGAATTCGATTCAGAGAAGGGGTGGAGCGGAGATGATGCAGAATACACCATGGCAATGTCTGCAGATTCAAAAATCTCCTTCACGCATAGTCGCCCACTAAATCTCCAATCAACTAATTTCTGGGCTCAGAATAATGTGTCTCTGTAT
>JASMHR010000011.1 GCA_030750665.1 Candidatus Poseidoniaceae archaeon | reverse complement strand
GGATTGACTTGCGCACTCCCGCTCCTAAATACCAAATCTCCAAACCAGATGGTGGCTGGTTCTCATGCATGTCCCACCATAGCCATGCATAGGTTCGCATCTGTTTGATGTAGTCACCAGAACGATCTCCTGCCCCAACACTGGCCTTGATATCGATGATACGGATAGCGCCATCCCAACGATAGACCAAATCATATTCCCCTTGGAACCAGTGTTCACGATGAATACAGGTCAAAGAGAAGTCATCTGCATCGGGGTCGACAAACCAAGGTCTCGCCAATTCCCATGCCTCTACCCATGAAACACTGCCATCCTCTTTGACGGTCGGATGTGGCTTATCCCAATGATATGGAAAGCCATCAGGTGCAGGCCATTCAGGTCTAGATGTGCCCGAACGCCAAGCCTGTATTGCTGGACCGCCACCATTCTCTAAGCACGATGTAACCTCCTCCATATGAAGTTCGATTCCTTTCAACGCCATGTTGAAGGCACGCTCGCCATCACTCTTGGTGAATTCATCGAAATCTCCCACTCTATTGGGTTCTTTTGCCCATTCCTCGGCTGCTCGACGCCAACATCTTTCGAAATGGACTCGTATGCGAGCTGATGCCCAAGCAAATAATTCATTTCTGCTGAGAGGCCAATCCGCCTTGCTCAGTGGCTCACATTCCGGCCCCCGCCAGCCTTCCTCTGCACGAGAAGGTCGTTTCACAGCCTGAAGTTCTCCACCTGCCCATGTTGGTGTATCAACCTGAAGTGGACTATCCAACCATTCGGATTGAGCATCGGCAGGAACCAATGCTGCAGATTCCCTGAGAGTACGGCAAACTGCAGCCTCTACTGCTCGCCCCATTGCCAGTATTGGAGGCGATGTTCCTTTGAGTCCCTGCTTGTATCGATGATACCATTGTCTCTGACAATTAACCAACATCGCTGATTGCGTGTGTGAAAGCCGCTTGTAGGGACCTATCGGGTCGTCGGGTGGAGGATGGTTGACCGGCATACGCTGTGTTCAACAGCCATGGCATTTGAATGATGGGATTCATCTTACTGATTCGGGCAATTCTTCCGATGGATTCCAATCCTTGTCCCTGACCTCTATCCGAGTGCCTCGCGGCGAGACCCTGAGTTGTGGCAGACCTGCCCTCCATCCAAGTTCCCCACCTATCAGCAGGATTCGGTCTCCAACACTGATATCTGAGAATGTCTCAGTCATACCCCAACCAAAAACAACCGACTCAATGGTATCATGTCCATCCCAGAGATGGAAGGTCACCATTGTCCAAGGCTTACCGTCGATCCTCATTCCTTGTGCGGTTCGACGGCTGACCACCAAGCCATCTACATTCGCACGCGTCGGAAGTAGACCGATTCGCGTGGTCTCGATATCGGATGCCTCATCAACCACCATCAAAGTGCTTCGTGAATCTAGATAGAGACGAGAAGCCCCCCGCCAGACGCCCGGAGCGGCGTTGAGGATCAACCACGGACCATCCGCTACCTCTCGCAAGGCGAGACAAGTACCCGGAGCCATCTCTTCGAGCACGACACTGGCCTGCCCTCCACTGCTCAATACAGCTCCATGAACCGGCTCACCATAATGATTTGACATCGGCCCCCATTTGCCTCCTAGTTTTCCAGTCACATTGAGGCGACTTGGAATCGTGGATATCGGACTTGCTGGTTCTCTGGGTAACAATCGCTCAACCACCTCATCACGTGACAATCCTGTCATCCTTGCAGGTAAGAAAGTGTCAAGGCCATCCTTTTGCAGTTCTTCGGAAACTTCACTGCAGATGAAGCGCGCATGACAACGCTTGCAGGTTTCTTCAGGACCCTCATCTTTCCAGGATGCAGGCTCCGCTACTGGCCAAGTGGAGGAATCACCATCTGCAGCAGTCATCTGCTCCCATATCGAATGCAATTCCTCATCCTTCTGTTTAAGCACCTCGACGCTCCAAGGTTCCGCCTCAACCAAAGTAGATGAACCAAGATACCAACCCTCCAGACTGCTGACCTCAGAAACTAGATGCTCATCCGTTCTTGTCCTCAGATAGAGCCACTGATAGAAACGCAGTTGGGCTGCAAGTCCAGTTGACCAGCCACTACTCCCGTCACCTGATTTGATATCGACAACCTTGGCCTTTCCATCCCATCTGAGAAGAAGATCGAGTTCACCCGCTGCCCAGCCATCTGGGTGGTAGAGCCTTTGCGGCTGCCAGACACGCGGGTCCTTTACCCATGGTCTGGCGATACGCCAGGCCTCTGCCCAACCAATTTCTCCTTCAACAGAAATCTTGGGAGTTTCTACCGCTTCATTGAGAGCCAACTTCAATGAATGTCCAGGAACCTTGTCCGGAATAGGGAATCTGGGTTCTGCTGACCACCTTGGTGACGGTACGAAATGGGGGTCTCCACCGTCCCTCCATCTGTCGAGATGTGGGCCGCCCTGTGCCTCGAAGCATGCTGTGACTTCCGCTGCTTGGAATTCTATTCCCGCTCTGAGCAATCCTTCCACTCTCTCCTGAGTAATCTCGCTCCATTTCCGATCCTCTCTCTTGAATGGTGCTTTAGCCCATTCTTCAGCCCCAAGTTCAATCACCAATTCAGCACTCGCAGAAACGCGTGCCAGCAGATATGCCTTGATATCCTCAAGACTTTCTGCTTCCTCGATATCCTGTGTAGATTTCAAAGACTGACCACGGCGATATGCAACCCACGATGGGGTTGCGTCGAGTTCCTGATGACCTGGGTCCTCCATCAACAGACCAACCATTGCTTCCTCAACGATGATCCCAAGAATCATCTCTGGATTGACAGGACCGGATAAGCCTTGTTTTGTTCGGTGGAACCACTGTCGAGCACACCTTTGCCAAGAGACAAGGCCACTCGCTGAAATGCGCATCCTGCTACGCCCGACGGGGCCCCCTAGTGGCGGAGTTCCGACTGGCATATTGCCCTCTGGAATCGATATCAATCATCAATCCGCCGGCTATCGGGTTCACTCAATATTCTATCAAAGACTAAAACCGGAGTGCGAGAGGCCTCGATGGGAACATCGATGTGCGGCATAATCGGCATCGTCGCCACCGAGGAATCCAAGGTGGCGCAACTCATCTATGATGGCTTGACCGTTCTTCAGCATCGCGGGCAGGATGCAGCGGGAATAGTTACTAGCGATGGAGATAATCTATACCAACGCAAAGCCAACGGATTGGTCAAGGATGTTTTCCATCAGAGACATATGGACAGATTGCAGGGGCACATGGGGATTGGCCACGTCAGATACCCTACTGCTGGAAGTTCATCTGGGGCAGAAGCACAGCCATTCTACACCAATTCCCCCTACGGAATCAGTCTGGCACACAATGGAAACCTGACAAATGCTCCCGAGTTACGCAAGACACTGATGGATGACCTCAGACATCTGAACACCTCAAGTGATTCTGAGGTTCTGTTGAACATACTTGCAAATGAGATTCACAAGGAACATAAATTGATGATCGAGAAATCTGTTTACCTCGATACAAATGCCATTTTCAATGCAATATCAAGAGTGAACGAGCAATGTAGGGGGAGTTATGCCGTGGTGGCTGTGATTTCAGGCTATGGTTTGGTCGCATTCCGAGACCGGTTCGGCATCCGTCCCCTCTGCCTTGGGCGACGGGTAGAGGAGGATGGAAGAGAAGAATGGATGGTCGCCAGTGAGTCGGTAACAATGATATCACTCGGTTACGAACATGTCAAGGATATCAGCCCAGGTGAAGCAGTTTTCCTTGCCGCTGGAGGACAGATGTTCTCTCGACAATGTGCACATGAGCACCTGTACCGGCCCTGTATCTTTGAGCAGGTTTACTTTGCCAGACCGGACTCGATCATAGATGGAATCAGTGTTCACGCTTCTCGACTTGAGATGGGACGGAAACTTGCCCATCGTATCGCCAAAGAATACAATGGAGATGATATTGATGTGGTGATACCAGTTCCAGACAGTGGAAGAATCGCAGCGATGGAATTGGCCAATGAAGCAAAGATTCCATTCCGAGAAGGATTCGTCAAGAACCGATATGTTGGACGTACATTCATCATGCCTGGACAAAACATTCGACAAGACTCTGTCCGAAAGAAACTCAATCCAATTCCACTTGAGTTCAATGGCAAGACCGTTCTGCTTGTTGACGATTCCATCGTACGTGGCAACACCAGCCGCAAGATTGTGCAGATGGCGAGAGATGCGGGGGCAAAGAATGTCCTGTTCGCAAGCGCAGCCCCTCCAGTCATCCACCCAAATGTGTATGGAATCGATATGCCTGCCAAAGGAGAGTACATCGCCCATGGCAAAACCACTGAAGAGATATGCGAGTCCATTGGAGCGGATTGGCTCATCTACCAGACCTTGGAAGACTTGATTGAATCATGCTCCAATGGCTCTCTCGGCCTGACTCAATTCGATGCATCATGTTTTGATGGAAACTATGTGACTGGAGATATCGATGATGACTATCTACTGGCCTTGGAAAAAGAACGGAACGATGGTGCTAAGGCAAAACGACATATGGACGATGAGATTCTCGAGATCCACAATGAGGAGTGAGTTCCTCCAGAGGCGAGCCAGATGGCTGAAGAACAACAATTCTGGGCACTTAGATTCGGTGAACTGGGGCTTAAGTCAGCCCCAGTCAGGCGGAACTTTGAGAGGGTCCTTCGTAACTCGCTTGAACGTGGAGCGATTGCCAATGGCATCGATTTGTTCCTTGAACGCTCAGACAATCTGATGTTGGCATCATCTCACGGTGAGAAATCAATAATCGAAGGATTGTTGAGGCGCTGCTTCGGACTGGTTGGGGCTGACCCAGTCACCGCTATGGAACTGGATCCATTGGTGGTTGCAATGGCAGCACTTGAAAGGGATGCGATGCGGAATGAGCCGAGAACCTTCGCTGTACGTTGTAAAAGAAGTGGGGCCAAACAAGAATGGGGGAGTCAGGATTTCGCTGGTGAAGTAGGTTACCACATGCTCCAAAATGACTCGGGCTTGAAAGTTGACTTGAGCAATCCACAGAATACCATCAGAGTACATATGAGTGCATCTCGGGCTTGGTTGATGGATGATAGAGTGGCTGGGCCAGGTGGATTACCAGCAGGGGTACAAGGCGATGTCATCGCCCGCATCTCCACACAAGACGAGATGTTGAGCGCTTGGCAGGTGATGCGTAGAGGTGCTGGTATCGTAGCCATTGAAGGGAGCGATGATGCTTTTCTTGAGATGCTTGACCAATGGGACCCCGGACTGTTGCAGGCAGCCAAGGGTTTTCCATCTGCATCAAGACGTAAGCGAACGGCAAAGAGAACACCTTGGGGATTCATTGGAATCACAAGAGAAGAGGCAAAGAAACTGATTCGTGAAGACCGACACCGAGATACCCCCGCGGCCGAACTGAATGCTACTCAAGGATGGAGTGACAATGAGAAGAAAGCACTGCTTTCTCACATCCAGAATCCTGATGATCAGACATGGGGACATGCCGGAAATGAAGCTTTGCTGTCGTGGATAACCTGAAGAACGATGTCTATGTGTACGAAGCGATAGCCATGCCGCTCGTCATCGATCCCCTCTCCACAATCGAGACCAAGGCGCTTCTCACCGGCATCGCTTTCTCTAGGAATGGAGAACGTCTGGCTTGGGGTGAAAGAGAAGAAGCATTCCACATCGCTGACCACGATGGTGGCAACCCTACACAAATGGAACTCGAGGGAGTACCTGGCCCAATAGCGGCATTATCGCAGAACAAATTCGTGATGGGTATGTCAGACTCAGACATGCATCTGGTTTCATCCGAAGGCGAAGTCATCTGGAGTCACAAAGTAAGCGGCGGATGCGATGTTCTTTCTGTATCTCCAAGCGGTGGATTGATCGCTGTCATCGATGGGAGTCGTTCATTGCATATGCTGGACATCCATGGGCGGAGTCTCCATACCTATAGTTCAAGCGAACTCAATCTGGTGGCCGTGGATCGCACTGGAAGAACCGTTGCAGTTGCAGATGATGCGGGTGTTGTCAAGGTGTTCGACCGAACTGGAGAAACTAGATTTGAGCGCCACCCCCGTTCCAGTGCTGGAGAAAGAGTGACTGCAATAGCCTTCCAGCCAGATGGACATTTGGTGATTGCCAAAGAAACACTGGGACTAGCGGGGAATGATGAGAATGAACTCGAAGCAGAATGGTGGAGTCCTCTAGGACAAAGAGAGCACACTGCGGAATTGTCTGCCAGATGTACCGGTATCGCCCCTCATTCACGCGGCTGCTGGTTGAGTCAGTTCGATGGCCGTATCCTCAAAGCAACAGTCAACAGCGAACCCGAACAGATATGGCAATCATCCTATGCAATACAAGGACTGGAAACAATAGGTGATGACCTGTTGGTCGCTAGTTGGTTCCACCTGTATAGAATCCCTGACCAGAATATGGAAAACGAACCAACATGGCAGATTGAACATGCCGGAATTGTCGAACATCTTGCAGTGAATGGAGAAGGAGACCGAATCGCAATTGGAGGAGAGGACCAGAATGACTACACTGATTCTGAGCCGATTCTCATCATCGACGCAAATGCTGAACCAAGAGAGATGGAAATCAATGTTCAGGATGACCCATGGACCGCTGACCTTGACATGGGAGAGGTTGAGAAGAAAGAAGAAACGGATATCTATGCCGATGATTTTTCTGCAATATCCGACCTTTTGACTGAAGATGAGAGAGCACAGTTGAAGACAGGTGGTGTAGAATCCTCTGAATCCTCTCTACTTTCTATGTTGAGTGGTGATATTGAATTGGAAGAAATGGCTGGAGATGACTTCTCCGCTGACATTCTACTCTCGGGCCTAGAAGGCGAAACCAAGGCCGCAAACATCCCTCCAGTTTCCAATGCTGGAGATGATCAGAAGATATCTACGGATGATGAGGATGCAGCAGTGGTCCTTCTCGATGGCAGCGAATCATTCGACCCAGATGGCACAGTTGTCTCATGGACCTGGAAGGACAGGACTGGAAACACCATTGGAGACAGTGCAAAATTGAAGGTCAAACTATCCAAGGGGACTCATCACTTTGAATTGACCGTCAAAGACAATGATGGAGCCACAACAACAGACACCACAACCGTAGTAGTTGAATGAGCAGCACCTGTGGCGAACACCATGGCGGCGCTCATCGAGGGATTCTACGTCGGCCCATTGCAGATGCGATGCAGTGTAGTCACCTGTCTTGAAACCGGAGACACTGTCATCATCGATGGAGGCGACGAAGCGCCTCGTCTGATAGATTGGATAGATACAGCATCCGGTGATGGACCTGATGAATCAAATATGCCAGAACTCGAAATCGAGAGAACAGTAGTCGTCCTGTTGAACACCCACGCCCATTTCGACCATTCGGGGGCAATCCCCCCACTTCTTGAGCGATATGGAGTCGAATGGTATCTGCATGAAGGCGACCATCAACTGCAAACCACAGCCAAACAATCAGCAGAGCGTTGGAGACTGCATGCACCCGAACCAGCACTGCCGACCAAGACATTCGAACATGGAGATGAGGTTATATTCGGCAGTTTACGCTTTGAAGTCAGGCATGCACCAGGACACTCGCTGGGAAGTGTCTGCCTCATCCTTCGTACTCCTGAAGATGAACCAGATCATGCCTTCGTTGGTGACGTCATCTTTGCAGGAGGGGTAGGGAGAACAGACATCCCGAATTCTGGAGGGGATTGGCCACTGCTCAAGAAGAGTATAGAAGAGCAGTTGTTCACTCTTGATGATGAGACGGTGGTTTATCCTGGGCATGGTCCGTTGACAACGATAGGCGAAGAGAGGAAGAGTAATCCATTCGTTGGTGAGAGGGCCATGGACCCTACAAGAAATTTCTACTTCTGATTCGGTCATTGGCCAAGTCTATTATTGAATTATTTTCCATATTATAGAAAAAGATACACATATCTAATCTCATTCGCATATCATGCCCGAAAAGGGAGCCTACATCAATGGGCTCGCGTACATTTGCGTCGCCGCTGGGTTGATATTTGCAGAAATAGGATTACATATTGATGCAGTAATTTGCTCTGTTCTTGCTCTTATCCTATTCGGAATAAATGCCCGCATAAAACGAAGAAGCGATTCCAAAGTCAATACACAAGTGGCTTTTCACAATGCACAACCCACTCTGCAACATTCTGGCCCTCAGCAACCAATAATTCAGCAACAACAGATGATGCAAGTGCCACAACAACAGATGATGCAAGTGCCACAACAACAAATGCAAGTGCCACAACAACAAATGCAAGTGCCACAACAACAAATGCAAGTGCCACAACAACAAATGGTTTCCTCAGCAACAAATGAGGAATTACTTGTCAATTTGCTGAATCTGTTCAACTCAGGCAACCGGACCGCATCTGAATCAATGTCAGATGATGCAATCATGAGATTCAATTCTTCTGGAAACGAACGATTGGTAGGGTGGGCATACTTCATCAAAGGAAGTAATGCAATAAATGCGATACCTATGTTTGGCTTTGGAATCAAGAAAAAACGAAAACATGCAAAGTACCTACTTGAATGTGCCAATGGATTCAACACGGTTGCACGTGATCAAGAACTCCAGTATTCAATTGATATATTATACAAATCACAGGTATTCACCAGCAAATTTGCTCAACTGAAGATGGTTACTGGCACGTTTTCCGTCCCAACACAACCAATTCAATACACTGTTTCTGCTACCCCAGTGATGCAAATGCGAATGGTTCAACCTATGCAACAACAAATGGTCCAGCAAGTAACTCAACAACCAGTGGCATCTCAGCAACCAGTGGCATCTCAGCAACCAGTGGCATCTCAGCAATTTGTTCAACAACCTAGTACTCCACAACCAATGATTCAACAACCACTCAATCCTGTTCCGCCCAAAACATGTCCCAACTGTGGCACCTATAATGCTCCAGGTTCAACTCAATGTTCATTATGCTTGATGGTTTTTTGAGGCTAAGATGAATTAATTCTAAAACGACTGAGTTAATATGTGGGCATGGCCGAGTACACCCATCGACAAGGATGCCAAGTTTGTACTGGGATAATTTGAACAACTCTTCGCCTCCAAAAGATATCATGGCAGGCCATGAGGAACTGGACATTCGAGAACTTGCTCAGATCTTCGATGCCGATAACCGCGACGTCTATCTCTCATTGTATGTTGACCTCAGTGACAAGGAACATGATAAGAATATCAAGCGCAGAATGAGAGCCATCAGCGCTGCGCTTGCAGGGCGAGACCACAAACAGAATCTGAAAGAAGCGGTTGAGAAAGCATTGGCTGCTATCGATTCTCTTGAATCAAAAGGTCGGGCTGCGGCGGTCTTCATCCATCTTGAAGATGAGTTTCTTCGATGTGCCAGTCTAGCTGCAACGGTAGATACTATGATGATTCTTGATGCCAGCCCATACATCCTGCCGCTGGCGAGATTCGAAGATGAATACGAACAGTTTCTACTGATCCTCATAGATGGCCAGCACGCAGAGGTACATCATGTCGAAGATGCAAGGGGGCAGCAAGTAGCAGAGGCTAGCCACACTTCCTTGGGTCGACATAAAAGTGGAGGTTGGAGTCAGATGCGATACCAACGTATTCGTGAAGGAGTCGTACAGAAATTCTATGATAAAGTGGTCGAACAAGTGGATGGCATTCTTCGTGAACACGGAGATATGCGAATCATCATCGCAGGACCCGGTTCAGCAAAACAACAATTCCAGGACCGGATGTCAAAGCGTTCGAAGGAACTTGTAATCGCTATAGAAAATGTAGACATGGACATGATTGGAACAGACTCCCTCATCTCACAATTCACAGAATTAGCCAAGCAGGAAGAAGGTGAAAGAGAAGGTCAGGATATCGATCGATTGCGAAAGGAACTGCTGAGTGGAACACTTGCAATGACTGGGATTCACGATGTTCTGGATGCTGCTGAACATGGGCGCATTGAGACACTGTTGGTTCTAGAGGGACATCAACAACCCGGACTGAAATGTGAACCATGCAATGCCTACATGCGGAAAGCAGGACAGAAATGCCCTGAATGTGGTGGTGCTGGAAATGAGGTTGAACTCATGAACGAGGCAGTTGAAGCGGCTATCAGAATCTCGGCTCATGTCGAATTTACTGACCATCTATTGCTGAAGGATCTTGGTGGATTGGCGGCAATTCTGCGTTGGTGACATGTGGTTGGGGACAAGCGAATTTTCACTGGCGCGCAAACAGTTGTACTGTTGTTTGATATTCAGTTTGCGCTGAGTTCAAATCCGCCAGAGGAATTGGTGATGATGGTGGCCCCTGGCGATTTTCACTGGCGCGCAAACAGTTGTACTGTTGTTTGATGTTCAGTTTGCGCTGAGTTCAAATCCGCCAGAGGAATTGGTGATGATGGTAGCCCCTGGCGGATTTGAACCGCCGTCGCAAGATCCAGAGTCTCACATGATGGACCGCTACACCAAGGGGCTGACATCCGCCGGTGATGGCCTCTGTATTTCAATTCAACCGCATCGCTGCGAAGCGATTCATACCAATCTATGCATGAACCAACGAGAGACACTGGCAACCATCAGAAAGGCGATGAACCAACCAACCGCCAATCTTCCCAGAACACGCCTTCGTCCCTTGACAGCCTCTTCTTCCTCCATGTGTTCGACCAGAGGCCCAATGGGGTCATTGCGGCTCATGTACAGTCGATGAAGCAAACAGGCTTGAAGACCATGGCCGTCTCGAGGCACCATGAGCGAGGTTCCCGAGGGCATTGTAGTGTCTGAAACGGCACCGAGCGATGCCCGTCCAAGTGCTTCTTTGATGCTTACTAGAAGCGGAGAAAGCGGACTTGAGGTTCTGCTTGCACATCGGGTTGACGAATTGGCCGCATTCCCTGGATACTGGGCATTTCCAGGAGGGGGCATTGGCAAGGTTGACAGAAACGCAGTGGAGAAGATTTCTGCACTTTCAGATTTCAAAGACCCTATCGAAGCCGCTACACATGCTGGAATGCACAGAGAACTGATTGAAGAGATGGGATTCATCATCTCTTCACCAGGAATTGTCGAGAGTGCAGAAACGGAGACTAGAAAGGCGATTCTTGAAGATAAATCCGCCTGGATGAAAGCCGTGGTGGATGGTCAAGTACCATTCTGTGCCGACGCCTTGATTGAATTGACTCGGAGAACCACTCCCGAATTTGCATCGATGCGCTTTGAGAACCGTTTCATGTTCATGCATTGCAAAGGCGAAGTTCCCGAGCCAGCCTTGGATGGACAGACCGAATTCGATGGCTTCAGATGGGTGACACCTGCTGAAGTTCTCTCAGAATGGAAAGCACACCAGATTAAATTGCCTCCACCGATAGTGACGATATTGATGGAAGTGGAAGAACTATTACCAGAATTTAATGGAGATATCGGTGCATTGAGTGCCGATATTTCCTCTCGAGCCCCTGCAGAGCGGACTATTCTTTTCGCCCATGGAGTGGAATGCATCCCCGTACCAACTACAACCCTCCCACCTGCAACCACTACCAATTGCTACCTTCTCGGAATACCGGGTGGTGAACACATACTAGTCGATCCAGCAATCAGGAACGAGGAGGGAAAGCAGAGGATCACCGCAGCCATTCAAAGGATGGAGGCCAAGGGGGGGAAACTGATTGCCTACCTCTTCACTCATCGTCATCTCGATCATCTTGGAGACTTGACACTGCTGAAGGAAATTTCAGATGCAGAGATATGGGCCAGCGCTGAGACCGCAGCGGCATTGTCTGGACATGTTCGACGAATCATCATGGATGCTGATTTCATCGTTCTATCCGGAGGTGAAGGAGCCATAATGTGGCGTGCCTTAATCACTCCCGGGCACTGTCCTGGGCACGTTTGCTTGATCAATGATTCAGGACTCATTGCTGGCGACATGATTGCCGGAATGGGGACTATCCTGATTCCCCCAGTAGAAGGAAGGATGGAAGAATATCTGCAACAATTACAACGACTGAAAGGCTTGGAGCCGCACTTGTTGTTCCCCTCGCATGGACCAATTCTGTCATTGCCTCAACAAACCTTGAGCAATTATATCGAGCACCGAGAAAAGAGACATGATAAGGTGCTGATGGCTGTGGAATCGGGTCTTGAGGAACTTGCTGATATCACTATCTTCGCATACGAAGATACGCCTGCTGCTCATCCAATACTGGCTAGACAACAGACACTATCACACCTTTTGGCATGGCAAAGAGTAGGGAAGGTATCAATGGACAGCGACCTATGGAGATTGGCTGGAGGTGGATGAATGCGTGAACAGATGAGTGGCTTTGATCTTCGCAGGATGTCTCTGGAGTTACAGGCACAGGTCGGTGGCTGGATGAAGAAAGCATACCAACCCCATCATGAGCAGGTTGTTCTGAGAATCAATCCAAAGGAGGGGAGTCAACAAGATCTGGTCATTGTCCGTGGCAAGCGGATCTATCTATCAAGTCGCGACCGACCCATGCCTGCTCAACCTAGTCCCTTCGCTATGTTGCTACGCAAACATCTGGGTAATGCCAGACTGGAGAAGGTCGAGCAACATGGCTTCGACCGGATTCTCGTTCTGAGTTTCAATTCACGTGGTGGACCTCGCCATTTGGTAATCGAATGTTTCCGTGATGGAAACATCATTCTGACAGACGAATCGCATACCATCATTCAACCTTTGACCCATGCAACCTATGCTGGCCGAACATTGAAGCGCGGCGAGCCTTATCGATTCCCCCCTGAAGCAAGCGACCCGCATGAACTGAATGAAGCAAAGATGGGTGAACTGCTAAGCAACAGTGAACGTGATTTAGTGCGCACACTTGCAGGACAGGCCAATCTTGGCCGAGTCTACGCCCGAGCTATCTGTGCGGACTCGGGCATCGATGAAACAACCGCAGCGAATGAAGTTGGAAGCAAACCGACCAAGGTAGCCAAGATCTGTGAATCTTTGACGAAGATGTTGAATGAATTGTCTAGTGAACATCTCTCATGGCTCATCCTTGAGGAAGGTAGCGAGAAGGAATACGAAGACATCGAACCTGGAGATTCAATCAACAGAGACATCTTCCTCTCGGAGAAGGTTGTCGAGGCGACTCCAATCCTACTCCCTGAACATCAAGGGCTGACAACTATTGAGATGCCATCGATGACTGCTGCTGCCGATGCATGGAAAGGAGCCCACGATGCAATGGCTTTGGCAAGAAGAGAGACCGAACAGACCTCAGTATCCGTTCGTGGCGGATTGATAGGTACCAAGGCCGAGAGGATGGAACGTCGTCTGGAGCAACAAGAGAAAGCGCTCGAGTCCTTCGATTCTGAAGTAGAGCGAATGCAGACACTTGGACATGCGATAACAGATGCCTGGATGCATGTCGATGGTATTCTTGTGCAAACTAGAGAAGCCGTTGAACGCGTTGGCTGGGATGAGGTGTCTGCACAATTGGACAAGACAAAGTGGCTGAAATCTTGTGACCCTGCACGGCGAACCTTGGAGATGGTGTTACCAGATCACATGAATTCGGCAAGAGGTCCTGTAGTCGAAGTATACCTCGATGATACTGTGCATCAGAACGCACAACGTTGGTTTGAGAAAGCGCGTAAACAGAAGGAGAAGAGCGTTGGTGCAAGGCAGGCACTTATCGCAACCCGCAAGGAACTTGAGAAGGCGCGCAAGGTCGAGAAGGCGATTGAGGAAGGTGGCAAGGTAGCAGGTATCCGCCGTTCTCGCCGCCTATGGTTCGAGAACCACCGTTGGACTATTCTGGATGGGAACCACTTGATGGTAGCAGGAAGAGATGCCAAAGGGAATGATATGCTGGTCAAGAAGCATCTTCGCAGTGATGATAGATATGTGCACGCTGACCTGCATGGAGCAGCCTCTGGAATCATGAAGATGAAAGCCGGATTCATCAATGATGAGCATCCTCCAAGCAACCTGCCAGAAGGAGTACCAGCATTCAGGCTGGTAGATGATATCGGAATCGAAGAATTCTCTGAAGAAGCACAGACTCAAGCCGCATCATTGGCACTTGCATGGAGTAGGGCATGGAATGCAGGGAGAGCAGGGGGGGCGGTGTTCTGGGTCAAACCAGGTCAGGTCTCCAAGAGTGCAGAGACTGGAGAATTCGTTGGCAAGGGCTCATTCGTCATCAGGGGAAAACGAAATTGGATGAGAGATGTTCCACTTGAACTTGCACTTGGACTGGTATGTATCAATACAGTTCCATTACTGATGTGTGGAACTGTCAATGGCGTATCTGCAATCTGTCAACGTTGGGCCATCATTCGCCCAGGTAGAGAGAAAAAGGAGATGTTGGCCAATCGAATAGCCAAAGCCACTGGTCTGACCACCGATGATGTACTTCCAGTGATACCGGGTCAATCAGAGATTGCTGAAGACCATGGTCTCATCAAGTGAGTACCTATTCAGCGCTCAACCAACATGGCAACAGCATTGCCACCGCCAAGACAAAGGGTCACGATTCCTTTCTTTGCATCAGTTCGACGCATTGCTCCAAGCAAAGTGATTAGACAACGTGTTCCACTTGCTCCAAGTGGATGCCCCAATCCAACTGCTCCACCATGAACATTGAATCTATCAATTGGGATATCAATCGCTTTGAAGACCGAACAGGAAGCGGCGGCAAATGCCTCATTGTGTTCGTAAAGGTCAACATCCTCTACAGCAAGACCATTTCGTTCAAGCAATGCCTCAATAGCTGGAATTGGCGCACTCATGACTCTCTCCGGTGCCACTCCACTGGTCACATAGTCCTTGATTGAACAGATGATCTCCCAGCCATTCTCTTCAGCCAGTGCACGGTCAGCAACCAATACCGCAGCCGCTCCGTCTGAGATTTGGCTGGCATTTCCAGCAGTGACCTGTCCGTCCTTATCGAATGCAGGCCTCAATGATGCTAGACCATCGAGCGAGGTATCTGCACGGAAACCCTCGTCCCTGTCAACAAGTATGGGGTCCTTTCTCCTTTGAGGAACTGATACAGGCACTACTTCCCAATCAAACCAACCATTATCCCATGCAATAGACGCTAGAAGATGACTACGTACCGAAAATGAATCTGAATCCTCTCTGCTGATATCATGTTCCAAGGCAACCGTTTCTCCAGTATTACCCATGTGTTCATCATTGTATACATCCCAAAGACCGTCATGGATCAATGAATCTACCATCTCGAATCCACCAAGGCGACGGCGCCCGCGTCCATCGAAAACCATGTGGGGCGACTTAGACATTGATTCCATTCCACCAGCGATGATACAGCGATGCTCACCTGCTCGAATCGATGTAGCAGCAATCATCACAGTTTTCAGACCAGAACCACAGACTTTGTTGATAGTGGTTGCAGCTATCGAATCGGGCAACCCAGCCCCCAGTGCCACCTGTCTAGCAGGTGCTTGTCCGGCACCACCCTGCAATACTTGTCCGAACAACACCTCATCGATGATGGTAGGATCGACTCCAGACCTTTCGATGACCGCTTTGACTGCGACTATTCCAAGGTCAACAGCGCTCATTGTCGAAAGGCTTCCGAGAAACTTGCCAATGGGAGTGCGGGCTACTGCACAGATGACCGGTTCAGGCTGCGCCATGCTTACCCCACGGGTGACCAATCCTTCAACTTGAGTGTGCGAAGCATTGATTGAGGAAGGGCCGTCGCCGGCCCATGGCTAAATTCAAGACCGACTTGGAAACCGACCGCCCCTCAGATGAAATGAGAGATATCTCAGTTGACTTCGACTTCACAAGCAACGCACTTGCTTCGATTCTCTACAAGCAAGGAGATACCGCGGTATTGGTCTGCGTATCCAAAGATGCACGATTACCAAACTGGTTCCCTAGAGACGCAACCAAAGGCTGGGTCAATGCAGAATATTCCCTGCTTCCAGGCTCGACTGATTCTCGCTTCCGTCGTGAGAGGCGCGGTGCCAAGGGACGAACTTTTGAGATTGAGCGCTTGATTGCCCGCTCACTCAGAGCAGGAGTCGACCTTGAACAACTGGGCCCGATTTCACTCAATGTCGATTGTGACATCCTCAATGCAGATGGTGGAACCCGATGCGCTTCGATAACTGCAGCAAGTATTGCTCTGCGTCTTGCAATTCGTCGCCTCATAGACTCAGGAGTTTGCCTTCCACCTGCATCCAGACCAACATTTGAACAGAGCAAGGCTGGATACAAACCTGCAGCATTGAAAGGAGAGGAAGCAACTGCACACGAGAACTCGGTCATGCCTCACGATATCGCTGCTCTCAGTGTCGGTCTCATCGATGGCAAGACCTGGCTCGACCTCGATTACATCCTCGACAGTAACGCTGATGTCGACATGAACGTCATCATGACCAGTGACGGGCGCTATGTGGAAATTCAAGGAACGGGTGAGGAAGCAACCTATTCGCGAGCAGATAATGATGCACTTCTAGACCTCGCTAACATTGGCTTGGAGCAACTCCATGCAAAGCAGATTGAACTGATGGATGGACGCAATTAGGTTCACTCCAAACAGAACCGGCCTGTCGATAAACTGGAACCACTGGTTCACTATCCGTGCTGAGTGGGACGGGCCGGGCTTGAACCGGCGACTTCCAGATCTTCAGTCTGGCACTCTCCCAGCTGAGTTACCGTCCCTTGGTGGCCTTTTCGAATAGGGCCGCCCTTTCAACGCTTACGGAATGACCCGCCCTCAGAACAGGTCATCATCCTCTTTGGTTTCTTCAAAGAAACCTTCGTCCTTCTTTGCGGCACCTTTCTTTGCGGCACCTTTCTTTGCTGCCCCTTTCTTTGCTGGAGCCTTCTTCTCCGGTTTCTTCTCCGGTTTCTTCTCCTCTTTCTCCTCAGCCTTGGGGAGCACAGGTGTCTCTACCTTCTCGAGTTCTGCCTTGGCCGCTTCATTCTGTGCGGCTAATCTCTTCTCCTTCTCCGCCTTTTCTCTGGCTTCCATCTCCTCTGGTGACATTCCAGCCTGCGCTGCCAATGCCCTTCGCCTATCTTCACGGGCCTTACGTTCCAACTGCTTGTGGCGACTGCGCTCGATATGTTGCATCATATACATCGCATCGTGCTCCAGCAATGGTGAATCGGAGATTATTGTGACATCGAGCCAATCTCCTTCCTCGATGAGGAATTCTGCCAATGGCTCAAAATTGAGATCGCTCTTCTTGATTTGAGTATAGTGCAGAGCATTACCCATCCTGTGTTCCACACCTGAGAAATGGCAATAGAATGTCTTGGTCCCTATCGACGTTCTGACCTGATCGAATAATTCCCCGTAATCCTCACTGGTCTTCAAACGGCCATGGCCACGAGCATGGATGTGCGCCATGTTGAGTACAGGAATTGTACCTTCGACGTGATTGACCACCTCAAGAACCTCTTCAAGTGTACCCCAGAGCTCTTGTCTACCACTGGTTTCAACACCGACCTTCATAGGCGTTCCATCCTGAAGCCAAGGGAAGGCTGGATACTCAGTCTCATCTTCCCATAATTGTGCTGACCTTTCAACAACTCCAGCGAGAACGTTGGCTACCTGCTGATTGGCATCCGAGCCTCGGTTATATCCGCAGTATGGACCTACATGTGTTGTGATGTGACGAGCATTGATGACCTTGCCAGCCTGCATACTGGTCTCGAGTTTTGCCAGAGCACGATTTCTTTGGACTCTGTCACCCAGTAACTCAGCATAATATGGGCCGTGGATATTCATCTCAAATTCAGCCTTGTGTGAGAGTACCCCTGCCTGCCAGTACTGGTCAAAATGATGAGGCTGCACCATTCTTACTGTCTGGATTTCCATGGTATCCAGTCCCAATGAGATAACATCATCCATGCCTTCAACGATAGTTCTTCCTTTACAAGATAGTGGCACTCCTGCCGGTCCCATTCTTACTGGCATGACGAGTCCTCCGCTACAGCGGCCTTCCGGCGGAAAGGGTGTATATTCAAAACAATATGCTGTTGGCTGCTTACCGGCATGGAGATATTCTGCAACTCATGGTTCTTCAACTCCTCTCCGTGAGGTTCTTGTCGTTAACTCAAGTCGCACCCTCCGATGAGTGCTCTACAAGCAGCCATCGAGGCATTTTCGAAAGGACTTCCAATCTGTGTCTTCGATGCGGAATGGAGAGAGGGGGAAACCGATTTGTTGTTCCCAGCAAGGTCGGCCACTCCTGCAGCGATTCGCCAGTTGCGCAAGGATTGCGGGGGCCTGTTGTTTCTGGCGATTGGGCATGAGGTTGGCGAGTTGTTCAAGCTTCCATTTCTTCAGGACCTGCATACTGAACAAGCACTCGTGACAAAATATCCCGTACTCGGCGAACTGGTCACTAATGATCTACAATATGATGCTCGTTCAGCCTTCACATTATCTCTCAATCATCGCGATACTTTCACAGGAATAACCGATAGCGACAGATCGCTGACTACCAGAAAATTCGCAGAACTATATGACCAATGTCGAGGAAATGAAGATGCAGTGCAGCGATTGGGAAATGAATTCAGAACTCCTGGACACATTCCAGTCTGTAGAGAAACTGAAGGTGGACTGAAGGTGCGTCAAGGACATACGGAACTGGCGGTTACGATGGCAAGATTGGCCGCACTGGAACCTGTGGTGATTGGAGCCGAGATGTTGCAACCTGATGGAGATGGTGCATTATCTGTAGAAGCCGCACAAGAGTGGGCCGAACTGCGCGGAATCCCTTTCATCTCCGGCTCCGATATCCTATCGGAGGTGAAGCAATGACCCGAGTGATGGCTGTAGGTGTCTTCGACCTACTGCATACAGGCCATTTGCACTATCTGGAACAAGCAAAGAAACTGGGAGACCATTTGACAGTGGTAGTGGCACACGATGATACGGTGCGCAAACGAAAACATGAGCCTATCACTGGGCACGACCTTCGAAGTCGAATGGTGGCAGGACTCAAGCCCGTAGATGTAGCAGTCATTGGAAATCCCCCAGATATTCCAATCTTCGATATCCTACCTATTGTCAAACCTGATGTGATTGCTCTAGGCTATGATCAGGACCATGCAGAAGCAGCGATCAAAGAAGCATTGATGGAACGCGGATATACTGATATTGAAGTCACTCGAGTCAAGGGGTTATCAGATGACTTGGACGGAACCCGCAAGATAATCTCTCGAATCATTGAGATGTGGAATTCTGAAGATTCCGTCGAAGAGGTGTAGAGATGTTCACTGGAATAGTCCAAGGAATGGGTGAAGTGATATCGTTCGAGAATGGCTCTCTATGTGTTGAGTTGCCGCATCTGAGTGATATCGAACAAGGTGCCTCGATAGCGATTGATGGAGTATGCTTGACTGTTACTGGTTTCACGGAAGAAAGAATTTGGTTCGATGTGGTTGAAGAGACATTGAACCTGACAACCTTGGCATATCTCTCAGCGGGGGATACAGTCAATTTCGAAAGAGCAGCAAAGGTTGGTGATGAGATTGGAGGGCATGAAATGTCTGGCCATGTTTCCTGTACCGCTACGATTGAGTCTCATGAGGATGGATTGATGCGCTTCTCGCTTGCCAGTAAATGGCTGAAGTACGTGACTGCAAAGGGATTCATCGCAGTAGATGGCTGCTCATTGACAGTGGTGGAACCGGACTCAACCGGATTCAGCGTCGCCCTAATTCCAGAAACCTTGTCGCGCACCCGATTTGGAAGCAAGGCACCCGGAGATGAAGTCAATATCGAAATCGATGCAAAGACACAGGCTATCGTCGATACAGTTGAACGTATGATGCAGGCAGGGGATTGATATGGCAAGAATCGCATTGGTCTGCTCCCGTTTCCATCGAGAGAATGTTGAAACCATGCTTGAGTTGGCTCAGTCTCGGGCAGAAGACTTCGGAATCGAAGTCATTGAGGTCATCTGGGTACCCGGTAGCCTTGAGATTCCTCTGGCTGTGAAAGGCTTGATCTGCAGGGATGATATCGATGGTGCTGCCTGTCTGGGAATCATCGAGAAGGGAGCAACTCAGCACGGACTTGTAATAGGTCAGGCAGTTGTGAAGACGATTCTAGAACTGCAATTAGAATATGACAAACCGATTGGTCTCGGAATTATTGGACCGGGTGCCGAACCTGAACATGTGGAATCTCGATTGGCCCCTCATGCTCGCGGAGCAATCGATGCCATCGCCGCAGTTCTTTGAGCATCATTATTTCTTATCAACCACCATACCACGGTGAAAGCGACAGCATTCAGTCCCCATACCCACCATGTAGACCAACCCACGCCATCTATCATGAAGTCTGAAAACGGCATCAAGAATGGTGTTGGGAAGAACTTGATCGTATGAGTAGGGATATCGAGGAAGATGTGAAACACCCATGGAATAATCAGGAAGGTGGCAGCAGTTCTTGGGCTCATCGAAGTCTGAAGCCATTTTCCTGCAGGTAACTGGTCTCCAGAATCAAGTCTACGAAGACGCATCTCCAATAACCCCCAGATAACCAGAAACAAGACGAAGGTCCAAATCAATGAATGGCTGATCTTGTACAGGTCCCATGCTATTGCTGGAAAGTCAGAAGTCACTGTGTTTTCATCGACCTCAGTTCTTACATTTCCATTGACCGTTTGAGTAATCATTGAAGGTACGAACGCGAATAGGTCAGGTAGAACACCCATTGCTGCCGCTAGCCTCCAGTCAATTCTGTGATGTGTCAGATGACGTCCCCAGATAGCATGACTGAGAACATCCATGCTGCCTCGTACAATGCACCCTTGAAAGGTCTGCCGACATCATTCCAAGTATAGAATGGCCAACATTCAAAGGACTCATCCATCCACCCGTGGATATGTCCGACGAAGTCCACGAAGTCATTATCATCGGAAGTGGACCTGCGGGCTATACTGCTGGACTATACGCCGCACGTGCAATGCTGGAACCATTGATGTTCGGAGGATATATGTCAGGTGGCCAACTGATGTTGACAAGCGATATTGAGAACTTCCCTGGATACCCAAAAGGAGTGTCAGGACCGGAGATGATGCTACACCTCAGAGAACAAGCCGAGCGGTTCGGACTGAGTATTCAGGACAAGAATGTCGAAAGAGTTGATTTTTCCGAACGCCCATTCAAAGTATTCGTCGAAGGTGAACAATTTTTGTCCAACGCAGTCATCATCTCCACTGGTGCCGAAGCCATCTGGCTCGATGCCGAAAATGAGAAGGCACAGAAAGGGCGCGGAATCTCGACCTGTGCAACCTGTGATGGCGCCTTCTTCCGCGATGAAGAGGTTCTTGTCATTGGCGGCGGAGATTCGGCCATGGAAGAAGCGACATTTCTTACTCGGTTCGCATCCAAAGTCACGGTCCTGCATAGAAGGGATACTTGGAAGGCATCAAAGGTCATGTTGGATCGAGCGAACGCACACCCTAAAATCGAGGTTCGCCCGTTTCGTCAGATCAAAACTTGGTTATCAGATGATAATGGGTTGACTGGAGCTATTTTGGAGGACCCACGTGATGGTTCAACTGAGGAGATTTCAGCCACTGGTGCTTTCATTGCAATCGGACACAAACCTATCACTGGATTCCTTGAAGGGCAGGTAGAGACTGATGACCATGGATACATCATCAGTAAAGAATTCACAATGACCAGTGTTGAAGGGGTATTTGCAGCAGGAGATGTGGTTGATACTCGATATAAACAAGCGATAACCGCTGCTGGAATGGGATGTCAAGCAGCCATTGATTGCGAGCGTTGGCTTGAAGAGAACAGCCACTGAGGACCCAATATGGCCGAACAGTTGAGTGCTGCTGACCTCCAGCGCTTCTCAAGACATCTGATTCTTCCTCAAGTTGGTGTGGAAGGTCAAACTCGCATCAGAGCAGCCAAGGTCGCCGTCATCGGAGCGGGAGGACTCGGTTCACCAGTACTCCTCTATCTTGCTGCTGCAGGAATTGGAAACCTGACCATCATCGATGATGACATCGTCGATGTCACCAATCTACAGAGACAAGTACTGCACGACAATAATTCGATTGGCCGACTCAAGGTAGATAGTGCACGCGACCGTATCGAGGCATTGGACCCCGACATCTGTGTGACCACATTTCATCAGAGGATGACTGCGGACAATGCTTTGGAGATTCTCAAAGGGCATGATGTAGTTGTGGATGGAACTGATAATTTTTCCACTCGATATCTAATCAATGACGCCTGCGAAATTCTCGATATCCCATGGGTCTATGGGTCTATACACCGTTTTGAAGGGCAAGTAAGTGTCTTCAATCATGATGGAGGGCCGGGATATCGGGACATTTTCCCAAAACCGCCACCTCCAGAGATGGCCCCCTCATGCGCTGAAGCAGGAGTGCTAGGGGTGCTTCCCGGAGTCATTGGTTCGCTACAAGCAAATGAAGTGTTGAAAGTCATCATGAACATCGGCAACGTGCTCAGTGGAATACTGATGCTGTACGATGCACTGGAGATGCGATTCCGAGGACTGAAGGTGAGCAAAGATCCTGAGCGAAGTAAAGCAAAGGTATTGCTCAAGATTGAGGAATACTGCCGAGATGAGAACCCTGCTATAGCAGAGGCAGCGGGTATCGTCTCAGCAATCCAAAAAATCGAACCATCAGTAGTTCACGAAAAAATGGATGGAGGATGGGAACCATATGTCATAGACGTGAGAACTGTGGGTGAAGCAACAATTTCTTCCTTACATTTCGTTAATGACCTGATTCCGCATGTCGATATGCTTTCTCATATTGATGGCATTCCAAATGATCAGGATATCCTTCTGTACTGCCATCATGGAAATCGTTCGAGAATCGCAGCAATGATTCTGGAAAGAGAGGGTTGGGATACGAGCAGACTATTCAACATGGAAGGTGGAATCGACCTATGGTCGAAACAAGTTGACTCCAGCATCCCACGTTACTGACCTTTAGATTGGGACATCTTGATGTGGTCGCAGTTACCCAAGGCCTCTAGGGTGCCTGAATGCCGAAGGTCATCATCGCCGACGAGAACGAGGGGAGGCGTAACCTGTTGGCCAATACATTGGAGCGCGAACAGTTCGATGTCACCCGAGGTTCCACCTTACGTCAAACCGAAGCAACTGCACTCGTAACCATGCCTGAAGTAGTTGTTATGGATGGAGAATGGGGGGTAGGAGACCCTATAGATACGGCACAACGATTGATGTCAGACCCCGAATTTGCTTTCAAATGCAGAATCATCCTCCTTTCCAGAGTTACTTCACAAGACTATCTGGTGGCAGCAGCCAAAGCTGGAATCTCAGAGGTTCTGGCCAAACCTCTCAACATGAAGGCCCTGATTGAACAATTACACAAACATTCGCGCAAGGAGTTCGTTCCACCTCCTGCCGATGTAGGGATGGTTGGAAGTAGAGAAGGAACCTTTGACGTCGGAGTTTCGATGGGAGATCCGAATTGGGCTTTACCGATGCTTTCAAACATGCTTGGTTCAGATGTGATCAACGATGATTTCGTGGCTGATATCGTGACAAAACTGGAAGATAAAGAGCTCGCAGTAGAACTCGATCTCGAACCAGCGGTGCTTTCAGAAATATTGAAGGCTGCTCTTGGAAAACTTGTCGAGGATGGAGTCTCTTCCGACTCCGCATCCGATTCCGAGGAGGAAGGTGGTGAATCTGATTCTGAAGTGTCTTATGAAAGCCTGAAACGAACTGGAAAACTAGGTGGAGACCGAGTGAAAAGAAAGAGTTCAGACAAGAAGATCGGCATGACAATGGATGAAATGCTACAAGCACAGGCTGACGACCTTGCCGAGGATGTTGTTGAGGCGATGGATGAGATTCTTGAAGAACTTCCAGAACTGATAACCATCCTTCCTGATGAAGAAACAATGAATGTTGACCCAGAAGTGGTGCGTTTCACACATCTGTCAGTACGTTACGTCCTTGACTTGTTATTCGATATCGCTCGACCTGACAACCTGACCGATATCACTCTGATGACCCGTTTAGAGGATGGAGCCCAAATGTTGGCAGATATAATGATACATCTTCCTCCCGCTCCAGAGGAATCTGAAGAGGAATGAATGCAATCGCGCAATTTCTCGGGTAATGGTTGAATAGTCACCCTTGAGACAGCAGACGATGGCAGGAGTCCACTCGATGAAGTCCAACCATGAGGGGAATAGGCTTGCTTTCTCTGCTCTCTTAGCGGCTTTTATGGTAGATTTCCTTGGCTATGCATACATCGTACCGATACTTCCTGAATGGAAATCTCAATTCTCACTTTCAAGTATTGAAGCAACTGCACTGGTTTCAATATGGGCATTGCCACTACTTCTCTTCGGCCCTCTATCCGGTCGTTTGACAGATAAATTCGGCGCAGGGAGAGTAATCTCGGTTTCCATCATCATGCTCATCTTTTCCTCAATGCTATATCTTGTTGCAACTGAAGAATTGCTTGAATCCACTATTCCTGAATCCGGCTTCTGGGTACTGGTCGCTGCAAGATTCATGCATGGTGTTTCAGGTGCTGCCATCTTGACTGCTGGACTGGCAGCAGCCAGTCAATTGTGGCCGAACAATTTCGGCGAAATGGCTGGTTCTCTTATTGGGATGGCTACAGTTGGTGCTCTCCTTGGTCCTGTGATTGGTGGGTGGGCTTTCGAGATCGATGCATCGAGCGCATTCCTCATACTTGCAGGCATTACATTCATTGCTCTCCCGATGGTACTCAATGCATCCAAAGACATCGGACATGGTGAATCAAGTGCGGGTATCGAACAGATTCCGATTCGCGAATTCATTGCTCATCCGATACTGTTGCGCATCGGGCTGTTAATCATGTTCTCAGCCTTGGCAACTGGTGCACTTGAAGCAGGAGTCCCACTGTTGTTGTCCGAGCCACCTATGGACATGGGGCCTGGGAAAATCAGCCTAGTTCTTCTGGTATTGGTGATGATTCAAGGATTTGGAGGCTGGTGGTGGGGGCGATTGGTAGACCGTAGCGAGCCCACACGCTGGATGATAGTGGGTTGGACTGGAGTGATGATTGGATTGGTTGCTGCTGGTATCATCTCCAATCAAATGGACGATAAAGTAGGGATATTGCTGATTGTGGTCATGCTCAGCGTCTTCCAATTCTCTGTTGCTGCAGCGCAGATACCCATGTTGCCAATGATCGATGCGGCAACCTCCCGAGCATATGGTAGAGGCAGTGCTGGACTGGCATTCGGGGCATTTGGAACGGCTTGGGCAGCAGGCACCCTCATCGGCCCAATATTCATCGGCGCATTGCATGATGCAACCGGAGAATGGTCGCTTTCTCTGGGTCTGCTTGCAATTCCAGGACTGTTGGGATTGTTGATGACCCTCAGAAACAGGAGTGAACTCCGCTCATGCTACAATGAAGAGATGGCGCGTCGAGCCATGAAAGTTGAGGAAAGTGAATAAAAAGGCAGTCTTGAAAGTAGACTTCCCCACGGCCCTTCGGAGATGAACATGGGAGAGGCCGGTTTTCCGAACATCAACGGCGCTGGTTGGCGAGCAGAAAAGCCACTCAAATTCACCAATCCCATCCCTGCTGATGAAGCGAGAATCGAGGTATTGAGGTTCGTCGCTGAAAGGCATGATGGGCACCTCTCTCAAGTTGCTACTGCATGGGACCAATTGCAGGCACAAGCATCCAACAACCAATTCGATGGTAGACAATGGCATTCATTCAGCAATGACTTGCTTGACGCTGTGGGAAGGGGATTGTCGATACGGATGCATCAGACTTCCCTGAACTCCGAGTCGCATCGTGAAGTAATACCGAGACGGGACTTTGAGACTCATCTAGAACGACGTTCTCAAAGATTCCTCATCGATATGGCTCTATGTTTACGTAGAATGGCCCATTACATGTCTGTGAGCATTGAGAACAGGCTTGAATGGCAGCGATTGATGCTACGCACGCGCGCACTCGATGAACATCTCAAGGACATTTTCATGAAAGGAATGGAAACTCCAGATGGAGGCAGATTCGGAGGCAAGGGTTTCCGTTCCACTTGGCAAGAAGGAGTGGTTGCGGTTGCAACTGCGCTGAAACGGGATCTTGAATCCAGCCCAGGTTCAAGTCCCGAAGAAGGCTACTATGGGGATCTTGTCGCGCCAATGATTCGAGATGTTGGACTAAGCCTAGCCATGGGAGATACTCCAAAGGACGTCATGGCGGCACAGATGGGCAAAGCTGCATCGAATCAGAATGGCGGTTGGAGTGGACTTGAAGCCGGTGGTCGCGACCTCCACATCGGTTGCTGGCATAGAGGAGTTCTTCCTCCGACCGCTCCTCTTCCAATCGCCTCAGCAACCATGACTGGTTTGGCACTGGCAGCAAAATTATCCTCTCGAAAACGTTTCCATGTGGCATGTATTGGAGAAGGTGCAAGCAGCAGTGGTGAATGGTGGGAGGCAGTGAATCTGGCTGGTACCAGAGCGCTTCCAATGGCCTTCATTCTTCAAAACAATCAAATCGCATTGGACACCATCTCCACCAATCAATCAGGAGTCGAATTGTGGGCAGACAAAGCAGTGGCCATGGGCATTCCATCATGGAGCATCGATGGTTCTGATGCCGCTGCATGGCACGCTTCTGTTGCGGTGGCTAGAGAATTCAGCATGGATGGATGTGGGGCAACATTGATTCATGTCGAGACGATGAGAGGCTGTGGTCACGCTCATCATCACGACGACCTCTATCTCGGTGCTGAAAGTGGAAACCCCCCCGGATATGTCAATCGAGAATTACTCGAATACTGGGCAGCCAAGGACCCCGTCACCACGCATAGGAAACTACTCCTCGATTTGGGCGTTGCAGAGGAAGTCCTTGTTTCGATAGAAGATGAAGAACAAGACAATACTGATCAGGCGCGTGTAGAAGTTGAAACGATGGCTTGGCCAGTCCCAGAAACTGTCACTCTTGGAGTCACCAGCATTCACGATGCCGATACTCAAGAAGAACGTCTTGCAAGAGATGGTGAGACTGAAACCGCAGAGCCAGTTCTTAATGATGGAGAAATTGCGCTTGAATTCGACTCAGGAAGTGGTTCTTG
>JASMHR010000119.1 GCA_030750665.1 Candidatus Poseidoniaceae archaeon | reverse complement strand
AATTGTCACCACTCCATTCCATGTTGAGCGTCGTCAGAGGATGCAACGAGCCCTAGAAGGTCTAGAAGCACTACGGCGCACTGCTGATGCCGTACTTGTTCTGGATAACAATCGCCTACTGCACTATGTTCCAAATCTACCGTTGGATGAAGCCTTCTCCATCATGGACCAATTAGTGGCAGAAATAGTCAAAGGAATCGTTGAGACCATCACCCTTCCAAGCCTCATCAATCTTGACTTCGCTGATGTGCGAACCATCATGGACAATGGCGGAGTCACAATGATGCTCTATGGCGAGAGTGACCGCGGAGCGGAAGAAGTGGTACATGAAGCACTCAACCATCCTCTGTTAGACATCGATATCACTGGAGCGTTGGGCGTCTTGATACATGTCACTGGCGGGCCTTACATGACACTCGAAGCCGCAAGTCAAGTTGTCGACCTATTGACTTCCAAGGTGAGTGAAGATGCTCATGTCATCTGGGGAGCCAGACAAGACCCAGGTTTCGGAGACACAATCAAGGTCATGGCGATAATAACTGGAGTAGGTGGAGACAAACTCAAAGACCCAAAAATGGCTCCTGACAAACTAGGTGAAGCACTGAAACTAACTCGTCAGAAAAAGAGTCCAAGCAGTGGAAAAGCGCATTTTCAGAAGTTTGATTGAACAGAAAAACCCGTTTTTCCTCAATATCAGCGCGTCGTAATGGTGATAGCACAGCGGCTGTCACATACCAACATGCGAAGCGCGATAGCAGCATCTCTTCTGATGTGCCTGCTGGTTCTAGTGCCTGCTACCGCTGAACCATCAGTATCCACCATGAGTGCATCTGGAGATGACCCTAAACAGCCAAATGAAGGCAATACTACGATGCGAATCTATTCCGATGGAGCAGAATGTTGGGCCCATTTCAATGACAACGATACTGAAAGCAGGAATGATCCTGAAGATGAACCCTATCTGGAAGAATATCGGAAGTCGGGTACCCTCGATATAGATATCTGGTGTGCAATGGAACCTGAACTTGACATTGCGTTTCTTTTGGAAGAAGATGGGGCCTTTGGTGGTAATATTCAGATTGAACTCGGGGGACATTGGAGCAACGGCCAAGATGGCTGTGCTGGCTCCAACAATGGAAACTGTGAGAACCTGAACATCTCCCTATACAGAGAGAATGCTGAATTCTTCAGAGATGAGATTACCTCTGTATCTGATGGAATGAACAACATTCCAATCAATGCACCTGTCAATCCTGACTTCCTGACCTTTGATGGTAGTTCAGAATGCCCCAAGATTAGATTTGAGATGGTGATTATCGGAGACTACCAAGACGGTGGATGGTTCACTGGCCCTACGGGCGAAGAAGCATTGTTTCGTCTCTATCTTGGAAATAATTCCACTGTAGAATGGCCCATTGATGCAGCCAGTTTCCAAGAAGGCTTCGAACTCGATGAAGGAGGAAGTGCAGAAGGTGGAGATACCCCCGGATTCACTACCGTTCTTGCGATGGCCGCAGTTACTGCTGGTGCAATCGCCTTGAAGCGCAAGCCGGAATGATCAACGAAGCCCTTGCAGTGCTTCCAATACCCCATCCATTGCTGGAGTGGTCTGTTCTCCATCAGACAGTCTTCTGATTGTACATACCCCGTTCTCAAGGTCCTCTGGACCTATGATGATGACATGTTCTGCCCCTATGCTGTCAGCCCAGGACATAGACTTGCCAAGTTTACGACTTCGTAATTCCAATACTGCTCTCTCTCCAGCAGCGCGCATCTGTGAGACCAACGGCAAGACCTCATCTACTGCCACCTTGAATGGAATGACTGCCACCACTCCCGGCCCACTGTTCTCATCTGGAAGCACTTCATCTCGTCCAAGACGTTCGGCCTGTTTCTCCAGTGCAAGAAGTACCCGATCAAAACCAAGTCCAAAGCCACAGCAGGGATCGAGTTCCTCCAAACCAAAGAGGTGTAGCAAGCGATATGTTCCTCCGCCGAGGACTTGCCCCTCACCTTTCAATTCTGGAACCTGAGCCTCGAAAACCATGCCTGTGTAGTAATCAAGACCACGGGCAACCGTCAGATTCACTGACAATATAGGGGGAGATGGTGCAAGATTCGATAGTGCGTTGAGCATAATGGCAAGGTCATCCAGAGCACTCAAATCTATTCCATCGATAGTGCCTAACAATTGTCGTGCTTCATCGATGACTTCCACCCCACCCTGAAGACTTGACAATTTGTTGAGAATATCACTCTTGGAGGGCTCCATCATCGCTTCAAGTCCCTCATTATCACCCTTGTCGAGGAACCTCATCGCTGAAGCCATCGCTGATTCTGTTGCTCCTTCTGGCACGACATCAGATATCTCAAGTGCTGCCAAGACTGCTCTCAACACCCCAACATTGCCGACCTTGAACTCCCAGTCAACCAATCCACTGGCCTCCAGCATGGATACTGCCAATGCCAATACTTCGGCTTCAGCAATCGGTCCTGTAGCACCGATGAGTTCCGCTCCGTACTGCCAGAATTCTCGGTAGCGCCCTGTTTTGAATTCCTCATATCTGTAGCATGGGCCGAAATAAGACAGGCGCAGGGGCTTGGGATCTTGGCGGTATTCATTGGCAACTGCACGCATCACCGGAGCTGTCAACTCTGGCCTCAGAGTCAGTGGGCGACCTCCTTTGTCCTCAAAGGTATACAATTGTCCAATCACGCCTGGCCCACTTTTTGCAGTGAACAATTCAAGTGATTCAAATGCTGGAGTTGCAACTCTACGGAAGCCTGAACGGCGTGCTTGTTCTTCCAACAAGCCTTCGAATATCAAACGACGTGACATCTCGGATACACCGAAGTCGCGTGTCCCTCTCGGTCGCTCCATGTAAGAAGGGCGAGGACATCCAACCATCAATACTACCGTTGCAGGAGTGATATGAGAAGGTGATTTCCTACCAATACACTTCTGGCCAATCATCGGGACCTGTATGCTTCTTCACTTTCCAATCTGCACCCTGACCGATATCCTCAGGAGGTAGTTCCCCTTCCTCTCGAAGCAGTTCCTCAGCCTCTCCCATCTTTGACTCAATGACTCTGGCTCCTTTCTTTGCAACATCCGCTGACAAGTCGATGGGCGGGGACTTTGGACCTTCATGAATGGGTTCAATATCATTCAACTCTTCAGATGTTTCATCAATAAGAGCTGAAATTGCTGCCTGCTTCTCCACTTCTGAAGGTGCAATGATCTCTGGACTCTTGGTCCATTTCTTCTCGACCTCTTTCACCGCTGCTTCAAACTGTTCAGCCTCCATCCAGACCTGACGCTCCTGTTCCTCTATCGCTAATTCCTCAAGTATCTCCTTGGTCTCCTTGCTGGGGGAATCCCATCGCTTCCAGAACCAACGAACGATTGGTATCAAGAGAAGGGAGATGACCAGCGACCATA
>JASMHR010000118.1 GCA_030750665.1 Candidatus Poseidoniaceae archaeon | reverse complement strand
TCTATTCCAACAAGATTACGAAGGGCGATATTATTGACGAAATCATCACCTGAAACCTCAAGGTTCAGTGTCCCCGGCCATGCAGTCTTGCCCAAAATACGCTTGAACTGTTCCTGATAGTGACTCTGTGCCATGAAGATGTGAGCACGTCCAAGTCCAGAACTCACCTTCCCACAGATTCTCATTGCGGCCACGTTGCGCCGACCAATGTTCCTCACATGAACATGGTGCTGAATTCATAATTCAATAGTCATCCCTTCAAAGCCGATTTCCCAACCCATCTGTTCAACCATCTGCGCTTCAGGTGATTCTTCATCATGCAATGGATTGGTGTGGTTGAGATGGATGAAAACCATACGCGGATCTCCTTCTTGACGTGGGCCCAGTGATTCGATGGTTTCTCGTACAGGTGGATGAGGTACTGTTCCCTGATCTCGATGATGTAATTCATCTGCAGACCAGAAGGTACCATCGATCAGAATGATATCAACCTCCAGATTCTGAAACCAAGTCCGGATGTCACTCGCCCCCATCGACTCAAGTGTTTCTGACCATGCATCGTGGTCCGGTAAAAACAGCAATGTGCGTCTTGGACCAGTGATCTGCATTGCATGCATATCTGATAATTCCGCACGGTGCGGAACCTTTAGCGGTGTGACCGTGAAACCACATTGCTCAGTTGGTGAAATGACCACCCCTGATTCAAAGGGGCAAGGAGAGAGAACACCTTGTTCGAGCATCAATGCCCAGGCTGGTGTTCTCTGCAGCAATTCTGCAAATACAGAACTACAATGTAGAGGCAGACCTGAAGCAGCAATCGCTTCCCTTCCAAACAGGCCGATTCCATCTACATGGCCAAGATGTGCATGAGTAATCCACAACGTATCGAGTGGGCCTTCCTCTGGGTCTGCATCGTGCCAACATTCGAATTGCCAAGCCAAGGCACGTGTTGCCTCAAAGAGATGCGTGGAATGGTCCACTCCGACCACCCCCAAACTGACGGGGTGACGTACCAATGAGGGGTCGAGGTGTGAATCAGCACAGCAAGGCCGGACACATCCAGCCTGTGGGCGGCCAGCATCCTGAGCGATGCCAAGTAAAGTCGCCTTGACCGAGCGCTCACCCATGTTGGTAAGAAGTGGCTGTAGCGAATAGGTGTTGCGAAAGCACAATTCCCATCTACTGCAACAGCCTGAGACCCTCATGCCCGGCGATACTTCATGGATGGATGAGAGGTTCAGAGAACTCAGTGCTCAGAATCTACAGTGGGACCCGCCGACTCTTGAAAGTGCCAGTACGCCACGTTGCAGAATGGATGGTGAAGCAATGATTATGCTGTCTGCGAACAACTATCTCAATCTGACCACACATCCAAGGGTGGTTGCAGCGATGATTGAAGCGACCAAGGAATTCGGGGCTGGTTCAGGCTCGGTTCGAGCAATTGCCGGAACTATGGAGATGCATCTGGATGCAGAGCAAACTGTTGCGCGTTTCAAGGGTGTTGAAGCCGCCTTGATCTACTCCGCAGGATATACCGCAAATGTCGGACTGATTCCCACTCTCGTCAAAGGAAAAGAAGATGTCATCATCTCCGATGAATTGAACCATGGTTCAATCATCGATGGAGTCAGACTGACAAAGGCATCCAGAGCAGTGTATCCACACAATGACATGGCTGGACTTGAGCAAAGCCTGAAGGAGCATAGTGACTCTGACCGCAAACTGATTATCACGGACGGGGTCTTCAGCATGGATGGTGACATCGCACCACTCGATGAGATAACTTCGTTGGCACAGGAACACGGAGCAATGGTATTCGTCGATGACTGCCATGGCGAAGGTGTTCTAGGAGAAACGGGGGCAGGAATTGTAGATCACTTCAAACTACAGGGGCAGGTTGATTTTGAAATCGGATCATTCTCCAAAGCGCTCGGAGTGCAAGGAGGAATAGTTGCAGGAAGTGAAAGTATGAGGACCCATGCTATCAATCACAGCAGATCATGGTTGTTGTCTGGCAGCCAACCCCCTGGTGTCGCAGCGGCACAGAAAGCCGCTGTGGAAGTACTGATGGACGAGCCCGAGCACCACCGCCGATTGTGGGAGAATACCGAACACTTCCGCTCACAGATGAATTCTCTTGGATTCGACCTTGGCCAGTCAACAACTCCGATAATTCCAGTCATGTGTGGAGAATCTGCAACCGCCAAGCAACTATCTGCTGGACTGAGAGAAAATGGAGTCATGGCGGGAGCGATAGTTTTCCCAATGGTCTCTAGAGATAAAGCAAGAGTCAGAAATCAATTATCTTCAGGCCTCAGTATTGACGACCTTGACGAAGTACTTCGTATCTATGAGAAGGTCGGAAAAGAAATCGGCCTCATTTGAATCATTCCTCGTCATCAAAATCGGCGACCACCTCGGCCAATTCATCATCCTCTTCAAACTCGGCCGTTTCAAGACGGCCATCAGTACCAACTGCAGACTCACCAGCAAATGGATCTTGACCATCTTCCAATTTGCATAACAAACGCCAGCGTGGAGCCCAAGAAATATGGATGTATATGGGTCCGGGAATGATTAACAGGAACCAAGCACCCCAAACCCAAAAATCCAGCAATCCAGTCATTTGCAATGACAACCAAGCCAGTCCAATGAATGGCATTGGGTAAAGAAAATGCCGAGGCGGGGCGATAGGTGTTCTATTAGTGAACACAATGATGATGCGAGATAATAGCCCAAGACTCGCAGTAACTATCATCAGAACCAAAGTAGTGACCACGAAAGTCTTCCACCATTGACCGAGTTCCCAATCACTCATTTGTCCGATAGGGAGTAACAAAGAGAGGCCAACCAACAATCCATACAAGGCTCCAATCATCGCTGGATGGGTGATATCCAATGGCCATTTCACGAAGCGTTGAGAGAGCCCACCACCGAGTATCAACTGACGTTGAGACTTGGGGAGTTCATCTAACGACTGACGCCAAGACATCGGTTATCGTATATATGAGCCGGTAGGCGAAGTATCAATCTTCTGCGTTCTCTGAGTCATTGGAAGCACTACCTTGAGCGCGAAGCAATGCTCCGAACTCCAATTCACTCTGGCCCGGTGTGGTATCCAACCATTCTCTTTGAAGTAATCCAGAATCTTCATCCTCATGGATGCGCGCATTCTCAAAATTATCTCCCGAACCGTTGAACATATTGCGAAGAGCAACCGCTTCGCGCACTAGGCTCATGTGCAGACTCAATTCCACGTCACTGCTCTTAGAGTACAGCCACATTCCGAATTCGGTACGGCCATCATCATCTTGGGTAATCACAAGTTCTCGAGACATTTGCCGTGGTACAACTTGGAGATTATTATCTCCTACATCTTTCCAACCACTATTGGTGCACAGCACGACCTTCGCATCATCAGAACCCTCTACCTCCAACCATGGATGAGTATCATTGACTGCCAATGGAGTATTTCTTAGACGTGCCAATGCATTGCTGCCGAAAGC
>JASMHR010000117.1 GCA_030750665.1 Candidatus Poseidoniaceae archaeon | reverse complement strand
AACATCAATTATCCACAGGATTGGAACCATGACGATGAATACGAAATGCAACAACAAGGCATGGGTGAAGATTCCCGCCCAACGAGGTCGAAGAATTCGATTTCTAGCCAGACCCCGTTCGGCTCCCTCCAGACCCAATCTACCCTGCAACCATTGCGAAACATGACTTGAAGATAGACTCCACAAACCATAACCACCACTACAAATCAAAATCACAGAATACCAGACGTCAATTGCAGCCACACCTCTCAAAGTAGCCTGATATAAAGTCAGTAAGCCGAGCAGCAATATCAGAGCAGAAGCCAGCATCATCAAATCTCGATTCTCTCGACCAAGTGTCCGCAACGAAATCAATCCCGATATCAGGCCTAACAATACCAACAGCTCCCCGTTATCTCTCAGGCTCATCACCCAAAGTACCGGAATGCTACACAATACCACAAGAAGTGCAGCCTTCTGCAAGACCTCTAGTTCGAATGGAGTATACCACCGGCTTGCTAGGTCTTCACTCATGTTGCAGCCTCCGTCGCTTTTCCACCCTTGATGAGAGACCAACTGAATATCATCAGCATGATGAATATGACAACTGACCATGCTGCAGCAAGACCCAATGCCCCATCCTCATAGACAAGGTCAAAGACATATGTGATGAGAATATCAGTTCCACCTGGACCAGTCCATAAATTAGGACCTCCAGAAGTCAAGAGATAGATGACATTGAACATGTTGAAGGTCCAGATGAATCCCATCAACGCCAACGGCATGACCGTCGGTTTTAGCAATGGAAGCGTGATATGACGCAGTCTCGCCCAGTCGCTTACCCCTTCCACCTTAGCAGCCTCATGTAGGTCCTCAGGAATAGATTGCAGGGCCCCACTGATACTCATCATCATGAATGGAACACCAAGCCAGATATTGACCAGTATCACCATCGTCTGAGCCTGTGTGACTCCAGAAAAGAAATCGGTCTGTGTACCTAGGAACCAGTTGATCATTCCTTCAGGGTGGAACATTCCCTTCCATACGAGGACAGAGATGTATGATGGAATCGCCCATGGCAGCAACAACAAGGTTCGATAAGCGATTTTACCTCTTATCTTCTGTTGTAACAGCAATGCCAAGGCGCCACCCACTCCAACATGGAAGATAACGTTGACAATAGTCCACACAAGAGTGAATATCATCACTCTGATGAAACCCTCTGAACTGAAGACCTCGAGGAAATTATCGATTCCGTTGAATTCCTCATCACCCAATGCCTCATCATGGGCATCCGTGAATGACAACATGATTCCATATGCCACAGGATAGAAACTCAATACTGCCAGAGCAAGAACAGCAGGTAGTACAAATGCCAATCCGTGGCGATGGCTGCTGTCTCTATCCTTCCAACGCAACCACCCGAACAAGACGATGAGAGAGAGGACTATGCTACCAATTGCATAGAGTATGGGTGCCATCGGAGGAGGTGGGGGGAGAACATCCTCAGTGCTGGCTAGAACCGTGAGTTCAACACTCTCTTCGTCAGTTTCTGTTGAGAAAGTGACTGTGAGAAGTGCTTCTTGATTTTCAGGCAGAGCGGTCAGATCACACCTGATGCCAACTCCCTCCTGAGCGACAATGAATGCCCATGGAATGCCATTCTCATCGCGGAGAATAGGACTCCATGTGATACCAGAATCATTCGAAGTCCAGCAATCATCATACCATTCTCCAACAGCAGGGCTGACAAATCCCTCACTCGAATTTGCTGATATCTCAACCCTTGAATGGGCATTCCCATCGACGAGGAAGGCCAGACTTCCGGCTTCAGGGGGTGCATCGAAGAAAACATCGACGCGTACTCGCTTGAAACCAGCCACCTCGCCATCAGAAGTGACTGTGAAAGCTTGGCCCGCAGCAAGAGGCGCCATCAAAACGAAAAACAGTGAGAAGGCAACGATGAATCTCATGACTCCCACTCCGCAATCAATTTTTCATTCTCATCATTGAGAGCCTCCTGTGCAGTCTTGGTACCAAGATATGCATTATCCATGGCGATGGGCAATAGCGAGTATATCTTGGCCATTGTTCGACCCGTTGGTGCTGGAAAACCTTCTCTTGCCTGAGCGATGAATCCAGCCAACACATCATCAGCCAGTAACTCTTCATCTGCATACAAGGATTCTATCACTGGCATGGTTCGTGTCTCTTTTGCCGCTTCCTTCTGAACCTCCTCTGTTGAAAGGTACATTGCCAATTCTACCGCTGCTGCCTTGTTAGGACTCTGTTTCGATATCGACCAACCTTTGAATCCAACCATCGGAGACATCCTGAGGCCAGTTTCTTCAACAATTGGCAGCAGAGACTGAGCAATGTCAATCTTGGCCTTCTCATAAGTTGGCCATTGCCATGGCCCATCAATTATCATCGCTGCCCTACCTTCCACGAAATGGTTCTTCATGGTCTCGATATTGGTGCCAGTCGGAACTATCTCATGTTCCAATTCCAAAGATAACCAGAATTCCAATGCCTGTGCCGAACCTTCACCATCAAGATTCGGAACTCCAGAATCGTTGAACAATGACCCACCATAGCCACTGTTGAGAGAGAACCAACGATATGGGTCCTTTGTAGGAATCGAGATGCCTACCTGTTCCCCGAATGTCAATTGCTGAGCTGCATCCAGCATATCGGCCGTGGTCCAATTCTCATTCGGGTATTCCATACCCTCCTCATCGAAGAGAGCCTTGTTGTAGAATAAACTCACACAATCCTGAGATACCGGCAAAGCCAACAGGTCGCCTTCATACCTCATTGATTGCAAGGCAACCGGATCCCATATCTCTCTCTGTACTGGAGACAACCAAGGTCTCAGGTCCTCCAACAGTGGACTGCCACGATCCCGAATGGGTGCGATACTGCCCAGTTGATCATTAGAGAATCGCATCAGGTCCGGTGCCTGCCCTCCAAGAGCCGCCACCTTGTATGCATTGACTGCTTGAAAGAAAGGTTTGGGTTCAACTTTGACCTCTATTCCAGGATTGGTTTCCATCCACTCAACTACAGAATCCAAAAAGGTCTCTTCTTCCTTTGAATCAATCTCATATGTCGACCAGACCACCAATTCTATTGATGTTGTAGTGGATTCTGTGCCTTCTTCTGAAACATCAGCGCTTCCTAGACAACCACTGCTCAACAGCAATAGAGATGTCAATAGAATCGACACTGCCCTGCGATTCGCCACGTTTGTCCGAGTCTCAGAAAAGGCTTCATTGCTTCGGGTGGAATTCTTCACCATAGAGGTGTATCCAGATATCTCTGAGGTCCCGACTATCCACTATTGGCACGCCTGCCTCGGAAAAGGCAAGATAGGAGGTCTCTCGACTCGGATTGAAACCAATGAATCGTGAACCTTCCAGCCACATCGATAAGTCGACCTCGCTATCTCCTACACTTACCACGTTCTCGGCGGACATCTCATGCATCTCCAACACACGTTGAATCGCACTCGCCTTGTCATGTGCACTCACGCGCA
>JASMHR010000116.1 GCA_030750665.1 Candidatus Poseidoniaceae archaeon | reverse complement strand
AATCAGAGGATACCGAGAGTTTCACTTCACGTGGTTTCACCACCCTTGAGTTCTACGACCCAATAATGAATGGGGCTTCTCCAAGTTTGTTGAGTGCAACGATTCGTAATGAAACCCTGAAGGTACAAGTCAGAATCATTGAGAACACCAATGAACCACTCTCAGGGGCGATGATTACTGTCAATCTCATTGGAACCACTGTTCAGGTGGTGACTACATCTGATAGCAATGGTCTTGCTTGGGCTAACCTGACTCTACCGATTGGTCTAACACCAGGAGTCAATGTTTTGACCGCTTCATACGCAGGTAACAGTTCTCCAGATGGTCTAGAGCCTTCATCGGCAAATGCCTCATTTGTTGCTTTGGCAAGGACACTTTTGACAATTGAAGATCATACTCAGTTGATGGTTGTCAATCAGGACCTGTATCTCAATGGAACATTACTGGATGACCTAGGTCTGCCTCTGCTCATCGATGGAAATGCTTCTGCAGGAGTTGTTGAGTTGGTCATCGATGGCAATGTCACAACCTTTGTCCAGACCAATGCCACCACGGGAGAATTCAGTTTCATCTGGCAAGTTCCTCAGTCTTTCTTTGCCGGAAATCATTCTGTTGAAGTTCGCTATACTGCCGACCCAGCATGGGGTAACCCTGGTTCATCTGCTGCCAATTCTGCCAACCCACCATACTACTTGCCTTCGAATGCTTCTTCGATATTCGGAGTACAGGTCCCAACTTCAATCGTTCTTGCAAATCTGGGAGGAACTGTGGACCGTGGAGACACCATCTGGTTGAATGGAACCCTACAGGATATTGTCAACATTGGCCTTGGTGTCCGTCCATTGGCAGTCAAACTCAACGGTCAATTCTACTCGACAGCATCTACCGATGCGAATGGTAACTTCAACATTCCAGTCATAATCCCAACCGAGACGCCTCTCGGCCCGGCTGACATTGGTGTTGAATTCGCTGGAGAGGCGTTCTATCTTTCATCCGAGGCGAATGGCACATGGGTTCTCTTCAGTCCGGTGACTATCACAATCATCACAGATGAATCGGTTGCAATCAATGAGAACATGACTCTCACGGGAACGGTTCTCGACAACAACCTCGACCCAGTAGTCAATCATTCATTGTTGCTGGAAGTAGGTGGACTCGTAATCACCCCTGATCTAAGAACCGATGAGAATGGTACTTTCACATTCGTCTGGAGAGTGCAGACTCTGGGAATTGGAGAGCATACTGTGTCTGCTCATGCTGAGCAACAGGGATACTACCGAGCCGGAAACGGGACTACGACCTTCTTCGTTGCCCACGAGTCCAAGATTACCACTTCCTTCACAATTTCTTCTGAGGCTGTTCGTGGGATGAAATGGGACCTTGAAGGTCGCCTCTATGACGATGATGATATCAACAGAGATGGAATACCTGGTCAGAGGATTGACATTCATCTCGATGGAGTCTTGAACACCTTTGCAACCAGCGACGAAAATGGATATTGGAGCGCGACCATCACTGTTTCTCATACCATGTTGCGTGGAGAACATAACATCTCGATGTTTTACGCAGGAAATCAAACATTCCTGCCTTCGGAATCGAATTTGACAGGAACAGTCCATGCTCAGGTCGTAATCGACGTGGTAGTGACTTCACAGTCTGTGATTCGTGGCGATTCTCTATACCCTGTGATTTTCGAGGGAAGTCTGATCGAGGTCGGCGGAAACAACAGCATCATTTCCAATGCGGAGATATCTATTGCCACAATATGTGGAATCGATGGATTGGATGCTTGTGAGATATTGTGGAAGTCTGATGGCTCATTCGTCATCAGTGGAGTGGTAGGTTTCGACCATGAACCAGGAACGATATATCTGATGCTGTCATATCCTGGAAACTATAGCCAATATCTGAATTCTGTCAGTGTCAACCGTTCTGTTTCATTGATGGTCGATCTTGATTTCGAGGTAGATTTCAAGGATCTGGTGCCAGGAAGTCAGGATTCAGTTGAGGGTACAGTCATCATCTTCGATAAGAATGCACGTGAACAAGGAATCGATATTCGAGTTGAAGATATCCCAATAACTGCAATAATCACCTCCACGGGTACCAATAATACTGCGCACAGCGTTGAGATTCAGGTGACGGATGCTTCTGGCACGGCATATTTCGAATTCAAGGCAGACCCAGCATACAGTGACAGTGAATATTGGGGCTTGATTTTCCTCGAACTGGAGATTGAGGATAACAGAATTTCCGACGATACTCTTTCGGCATTCAGGTCCACTCATGCGAATCAAGGACAGATAGATGTTGAGGAAGCAGTTGTTGAAGCCGAGACTCCGACTTGGTTCTATGTGGTCGCCGCTCTTGTCATCGCTGCTGCCATCGGAGGATACATGCTCTGGAAGAGACGAGAGGACCATATCAAGGAGTTGTCAGAAATCTTCTCCTACACTGCAGAGTTGTTGGCTGCTGGGGATGAAATGCGAGAAGCCATCTTCCTATGCTATGAGAATCTATGTCAAGTATTGATGAAGCACGGATACCTGAGGAGAGATTTTGAGACAGTTCGTGAATTCGAGATGGCAATTCGCAAGGCCCTGCCAATCAATGAATCTTCGCTGATGGCCCTGGATCAAGTCTTTGAGGAAGCTCGTTATTCTGCACATGAGATGACTGAGCAGCACAAGAACTTCGCTCAGGAGTCTTTGCGAGGAGTCTTGCACGATATCGATACCATGGACAAGGTATCGGTCCCTGCTTGATACTCTATGCAGGTAGGCGTTGCTGAAACGCGAGTGTTCTAGGGCTAATCCTCATAGAGGGTCGGATGACCGTGTGTGTTTGATGGTGGTTGGAACAGGTGTTTCTGCATCCGGGCCTGAGGCTTGGTTGGCTCATGATGAGGCAAGGCCCGGTCAGCATGAGATGATCATCCACATTGTTCAGGCCCTAGGTTCAGGGGGCCATCATCTCGCCGCTGCACCAACGGGGATTGGGAAGACCGCTGCAGCATTGGCAGGGTGTATTCATGAATCAAGGGATTCAGGTTCACCACCATCAACCATCATGTTTCTGACTGGGCGTCAATCTCAGCATCGGATAGTGGTTGAGACGGTTCGCGCCATCAATGATCGACTCGCTGCAGGAGAAAGGAGAGTCTCATTGGTGGACCTCATTGGTCAATCCCATATGTGTGTGCAGCCGTTCGCCATGGAGAATCCCGCACTGTTCAGTAGATTATGCAGTGATTTGAGAGCCAAGAGAAAATGTATGCCATGGTTGGCCAATACTCCCTCAATGAACGACCGTATTCTATCTCATCCATTACATGTTGATGAATTGGTGGAACTCGCTAGAAATCATAGTGAGAATGGGCGCTCCTGTCAAGTCTGCCCTTGGAAGGCTGCCAGAGAATCAGCACGAGCAGCGGATGTGGTGGTCTGTGACTATAATCATCTGTTCAATGAAAATGTTAGGAAGGCTACTTTGGATGCCATGGGAATATCGTTGGAGAATTTGATTCTGGTAATCGACGAGGCTCACAACCTCCCAGACCGAATCAGACGTGGGTTGGAACGTC
>JASMHR010000115.1 GCA_030750665.1 Candidatus Poseidoniaceae archaeon | reverse complement strand
GAGTTTCATGAATGGAGGTATCATTTTTCGCACTGAGGCGGAAAAACGGCAGATGGACCTTGCTTCATTCGGCGAATTGTGTAAACAAGACCTATCCGTTGACAGGGGACTTGATCAAGCGTTGAAAGGCTTCATTCTCGATGAAGAAGGTCCCGAAGTCGTGGAAAGTAGACTTGCGGGTTGGTGGTCACATCAACTCAAGATGGATGGAATCAGGTTGTGGCTAGAGGTCTCGTTGGAAGAAAGAGCCAGAAGAGTGGTTGCGCGTGAAGGTGGGTCGATAGAACTGAAAATTCAGGAAATTGAAGCACGGGAACATCTCGACCTACAACGATTCATGGAGCTCTACAACCTTGACCCTTCAGATCCCACACCCTATACAAATATCCTGAATACCGATACGATGAGTATAGAAGAGGTTCTTGCTGCGGTTTGCAACATCATAGATGGAGATGGATGAAATGGCACGAATCCCATTGTCTGAGGCCAGCACCTCGCCCGAACATGGTAAGCGCCCTGCTGCAAGGACACTTGAAGAAAGAATGCAAGGTGGATTGATTCTACTGGACAAATCCGCAGGACCTACTTCACATCAATTGACTGCCTGGGCCAGAAGCCTGTTCGGCCTGGAGAAGATGGGGCATGGGGGTACTCTGGATCCATTTGCCACCGGAGTCCTGCCACTGTTACTTGGAAAGTCTATGCGCCTTACTTCGAATCTCCTTAATCATAACAAGACCTATGTTGCAGTCTTGAAGATTCACGGTGGCATCGATGATGAGAAACTCGATGCTGCATTGCAGAGGCAGACTGGTAGAATCTACAATGTTCCACCTGATATTTCTGCGGTCAAGGTACAAGTCCGTACTAGACGAATACGAAAATTAGACAGGTTGGATGACGATGGAGCCCATGTGGCGATTGAAATCGATTGTGAAGCCGGCACGTACATCCGTACCATGGCTAGAGATATCGGCTTGTTAATCGGGAAAAAGACCGAGTTGGTTGAGTTACGTAGAACTGCAAGTGGTATTTTCAGCATCGAGGACTGTGTTTCGATGGAAACTCTGGCTGATGCTTGGTGGTTGTGGAGTGAGAAAGGTGATGATTCTGCCTTGATGCAGATTATTCAACCGATTGAGTTACTAGTAGATTCGTTGCCAAGTATAGTCATCAAGGATGCTGCTGCTGCCACCATTGCCCATGGAGCACCATTGTTACGACCTGGATTGGTGAGCATACCAGAAGGTCTCAAGGCAGGCCAAGAAGTTGCACTACATACCATCAAAGGAGAAATTGTCGCTATAGCAGAGATGCTACAAGATGGAAATGAATCAATAGCACTCAAACAGGGAGAAATCGCAAAATCAACCTCTGTCCTACTACCAACGGGAGTCTATCCCAGGCACAAGGCTTGACTCACGCCTCTATGTATTCCTCATAGGTCCATTCATCCGTCTCAATGCGGATCTTCAATTCGCTCATCTTCCCACACTCCACTCTTCTTGTGATCCGGAAATCACAGGCCCCACAGCCAGAAGAGTATCCCTTTCTGAGACCTACTGCTTATGAGTATTCTCTGGTTTTTCGCGTTTATCCGCCATACGGCAAGTGATTTCGCCCTATTTCCAGAACTGTTTCAGTCACTCAATCTTTCTGATTCCTTTCGGGGCGAAAATGAAGAATGCTGCGATGACTGCCATTATGGCTGCTGCAGTAGCCCCTATCTTCACTTCATTAGTCATCCCCGACGAGGTGGTATCTGCGGATTGGCCATTACTTTCCAATGTAGTAACTGCCACAGTCACCGCTGCTTCATTATTATCTTCATTCGACTCACGAATCTCAAGAGAATAATCGACAATTACCGTCAACATGACTGCATTGTCATCAGCTGGAACCGCCCAATCGCAAACTGCTCTACGCAATTGACCTGGAGAGACTAGGTCGATGATTGCAACATCAAACAGGTGTCCATCGGCAAGACAGCGAATGGAAATGAAATGAGCATCCTCTTGGCCATCGTTTCGAACCCAACCTACCACTTCGACGACATCGCCTGCTGATACAGTATCAACTCCGCCATTTGCTTCTACACTCTCGACATAGAGATCTGGCAATGCTTGTGCAACAATACCTACCACTCGTGAAACTGAATTCTCTCCATCGCTGACAGTGATTGTCAATTGCCATTCACCAGGGACTGCAGGCTGAATTTTGATAATCTGACCATTCCATGTTGCCCATGAATAATCGAAAGTCACTGTCAAACTTGCAGAATCATCGTCAACATCTCCAAATTCAATCTCTTGATATGCAGCCTGTGGCATGGAAACAAAGATTTCTGCGGGTAATGCCTGTAAGAAAGGAGGGTCATTGACCACAGAAACAACAACGTTGAATTGCTGGCTCCAGATGTTTCGTTCAACCATTCCAAGTCGATCCTTGACCTCGACTGAGACCGTGGTCTGACCACTTGCCTCCTCTATTAAACGAAGACGAATTTGTCCCTGCGACATATCAGCGACCACCAGTTGCTCATCACCAGATGATACCGTGATCTCCAGATCTTCTTCTGCTGTCAAATCATCAATGCAGTTCATGGGTATCAGACGTCCTCCGCCGTCCTCAACCATCTCGATATCTGCAAGAGCATCACATACTGGCGCCTCATCCCACCCAATCTCATAGGCACCATCTATCTTGATGGAAGTTAGCTCTACCACCAAATCCATCGCATTTCCGTCGCCATCCCAGGCAAATGCTGTCGCCAAGGATACCTCCAACGGTTCTCCAACTTCCGGAAGAATATCTCCTACACTCACCACATGGGTTGAACTACCTAACTGCTCAAGATAGTACCTAACAGCCAATTCACCCCCTAGAGAAACTTGCACGAGGCTCTGATTCGATGTAATTTCAGAGAGGTCACCGTGAACATTGAACACGACCTCCAAAGTCGGATCATTTACGTCTAACCTAACCCTTTCTAGACAGCCGTCGCTGATTGTGGCCCTAACCTGCAGATATTCCTTGGCAGGTAGAATCTCGGCAAAACTGAAATTCTGCCAATCTGACCATTCGTTTGCATCACTGGAAGACCTTACTTCTAGATATCCATCCCATGTTCCTTGATGCGAGAGGCGTCCCCATGCCTGTCCTTCCGGTTTCTCCATTACTTCAGATGTCCATGTTCCAACAGTTCCATTGACGACTTGCATACCACAAGATGAAAGAGTCAGTTCACTCCATGAGCCCTTGGTGAAATTGAGATCCATTATCGGTGCTTCAAGTTGCGTCAACGCAGTAGTTGCAACAGAGGTCTCAAGTCCCCAAGATGACTTTAGATGAATGATGCGGAATCCAGCAGCATCCACCTGCAATTGTGTATCGTCAGTCCCACCGACGCTGACATAATCAAGAGTTATCTCAGCTGAGGATATTTTTGCCCAATCCCAATCAAAAGTATCAGTGATGTTCAACTCCCAATAGGGGTCTGCCATCCTATCAATTCCCGCGGTGGTGTGGGCCCAGGTCTTGATCAATTCGCTTTGCCCGTCTACCGATATAGAGAACCGTACTGAATCCTGTGTCAGTATATCTGGAATACTGAATGAAACGACCATGAATATACTTTCAATCTCACTTCCAGAAGCCGCTGAAACATCAAATGTGTCGACAATAATCTCTG
>JASMHR010000114.1 GCA_030750665.1 Candidatus Poseidoniaceae archaeon | reverse complement strand
CAGTTCAGGTCTTGATGTCTGACCATGGGAAAGGTCGGAGATTACTTCCATCACCTCTTCTTCATCAATATCGGATATGTCCCCTCTACTGCGGTCGAGTTCTAGAGAAAGCCTCTTTCCTCGCCAGATTGCATTTTGTTTTGCATTTCCATCGATAGAGATTGGCACATCATCGATATTCTTTCGACCTAGGCTACAGAGAATGTATGAGCGTATGTGTGGTGGGCAATGTTCAATCATCTCTTCATCGTCAAGGTGGGACCATATAGTCAACAATTCATCACCACTGTATCTCTCCAGCCCAGAATCCTTCATCATCTTCCAAGTGTGTTTGACATCCTCGAGAGCGCCATCGAGTCCTGCAGCATTCAAGAGGCATTTCACTTCCCCGATGCTGTTTCCTTGTCTGCGGTGAAGTATTGCTGCTCTTCTGAGGCCCTTTGCTGCTTCATTGGTCTGACCCTGGCTCATTCTCAACTCCGCCAGTTCGACCAGTAGGGTGATGGTTTCACTTGAAAGGTCTAGGTCTCCTTCATCCACGTTTGCGGGTGAGTCGACGATAAGCATGCCATCATGAACTTCTGCTCGCTTCAGAAGGTTGGCTACCTCCAACGCTTCGATATCGGGAAACAGGTCCGCAATTGTTGCCCTTGCCAGTTCGCCGTCCTCACTTCGAAACAGGACTTCTCTTTGCCGCAGTTCTCGATTCAATACTTTGGTTAGATCGATTCCTTTGTCGGTCAGCAGATACGCAGTCACCCTCTTTCTCTCGTTGGCGACTCTACGTCTTTGAGAGATGATTAGACCGTCATCAACTAAGCCTTTGACAGTCCTTGAGATGTGTGACTGTGCCATTTCCAGTCTTTGTACCAAACCACGTTGGCTGAATCTGCGCGGGTATTCATAACGATCCAGATATTCTTGGCTACCCGATAATGAGAGTAGAAATCTGTCTTTATTACTGGGGCGCCTGCGACTCATTCTCTCCCTCCTTGGCCCCTTGATGGGTACCAGTGGGATGAAGATGTTTGTTCAGTTGATTCAACCATCATTGCGTTTCTCATACTGCTCCCAATCACTCCCGCGTTCAGTCAACTGCCCAAGGGCTGGGTATTCTGCGGATTTTGGAATCATGGCCGCCTTCTTCACATTTCGCCGAGCCACCAAAATCGTGCCAGCGATTCCGATGATGATTACTCCGCCAAGGATTGGTGCGAATTTCAACAGCATCTGAATCCCTCCACGCTGTTCAGCAAACATCTCTAGAGGTTCTCCGAATGCCATTGTATCTAGTGTCAGGACATCGACATCGTATTCTGGGTCATGGGTTATGTTGTCTCCGACAGGGTGGTTGTATCCACCTATCATTCGCATACCTTTGTAGTGCCCATCGGGAAGGCTACTGTTCCTGAGGTCAGCTCTGACCACCGGCCGTATTCCGTGGATTTGGAACAGAACTTCTTCTTCAACCCCGTCGATAGTGGCGTTGGAAACCCAACGTAAACTGCCCATACGGGCACCATTATTGTCGAAGTGTATTCCGCCAGCACGTACCATGGAGGAATTTTTCACGCGCTCTTCATCCAGTTCATCACCATCACTTGAGCAGTGAGTGTCGCGGTACTCTTTGACCTGATCTTTGACGCTGCTATCATTTCCCCCATCTTCTTTCTGAACGTAGTCCAATCCGCACTTGAGTGGGCGGCCGAAATTATCGTGTGTATCCATCTGCGGGCCGCGAGGTCCGAGGTCCTTCTTTGAAGGTGCATGTCCAGCGAATGGTTTGGGACCTGGCAGTTTGCTGAATTGTTCCTTGGCCCAGTCCGCAACTGTTTCTGACATGTATGCTCCCATGCCATACTCGACGATGGTCATCAGGCGAGAATCATTCGAGGATGCATCCCATCCGTTGATCACTTGATCATATTTCCATACGCTGTTCAGTACGTTGGCGGTGACATTCTTGGAACCTTTTTTCTCACTCTTGTCGACCTTTGCTTTCTCGTCTCCAGTCTTGTGATACTTGACTTGATAGTGAGGCATGTTCTCGACCTCTAGAGTCTTCTCTTGGGTGTTGACTCGGAAGATGTAGCGAACAAGGTCAAGTTGTTCATCTGAATCATTGTCAGCCAGATTGTATTGGAGATTCGAGGACTCCAGAATGAATACGATTTCGCAGGTGTTGTTGCTACAACTCTGTGAGAAGTCAGTCATCTCCCACGAAACTTCTCGGAAATCAACCCACTTGGCGATGGGTTCTGTTTCCAAGTCTCTTCCCTTCATATCGTCAAGGGTTCCAGCAAGGCCCTGGCCATGGACATTGAACAGGCCATCATCATTGGAATCCTCATACTCCAGTATTCCATCCAATTTCTGATAGAACATGGTGTGCATCGGGATTCCGATCCGCTTCTTGAAGTGCCCATCATCGCCATAGGCATCAGCCACACCCATGTAATGGGTCTGAGCGGTCAATAGTGAAATTGCACCGGGGTCACCTTCGACACCCCATTCAAGGTGCATACGTGAATTTCCGAGAATCATTTTCAATTCCCCTTCATCTTCATCGAGCACGATTTCGATTCTTTCGTTCGTATAGTCGATCACCTCATCGTCAGCACTGTCCACTATCTGTTCAGCGGTAGCACTTGGTATGGCGATCAACATCAGGCTCATCATCAATATTGCAGCGGTTGTTCTTCCGGTTCGCATGAGACTGTTTCATACGGCCCTGTATATGAACGACTGGCGGAGATATACCAACTTGTCAGGAGATATTACGATTCAAACAGGACTCAGCAGTAGATATCAAGGAATCGAGAAGTTCCTCCTTGGATACTTTATGCCCTAGACGAGACAATGAAGTGGTTACTTCAGCACCAAGTCCACAACCAGAGATTCCCTCTACCCTTCCCTCAGGTGTGTCGTGGTTGATGGTGAATCCATGCCGTGAGACCCATCGCAGAAATGACAAGCCAATGCTTGCAACCTTGTGCCCATCCACCCAGACTCCTTGCATTCTTTGGTCGCGTACCCCCGTTACTCCGATTTTCATCAGTGTAGAAATTATCCAATTCTCAATCTTGTTGATAATTTGAGCCACATTCTTCTCATCCTCTTGTTGCCAGTGGATTATTGGATAGACCACCACTTGTCCTGGTCCATGCCAAGTGATTCCACCACCTCTGTCAACGTCGTTGCAAGTGTAATCATCGGGGATTGAAACTCCTTCTTTGCGCGCTCTTGGCCCGATGGTGACGACTTCGGGATGTTCCATTATCAAGATGATATCTTCTGTTTGGTTTGCTACTCTTTGCTGTTGCAACTCTCTCATCATCGTATCAGCAACTGAATGCTCGATGTGTCCGAGAAGGCGGAATTCCATGATGAAACCTCAAAATCTTCCTGAAGAGCCAAATCCACCGCTTCCTCTTTCAGTCTGGCCAAGGTCTTCTACTCCATCCATTTCCTCAAACACCACTTCAGGAACTCTAGCCAACAATAGTTGTGCACATCTCTCTCCCCTGCTCAGGTGGAACTCTTCACCTTCACCTATCCAGGTGGCCAAAACCATCAGTTCGCCGCGATAATCGGAATCGATGGTTCCAACACCATTTGGCATTATCATGCCCTTGGCTCCTAGGCTTGAACGTGAACGAATCTGCCCCTCCCATCCCTGAGGTATCGCCACCACGATTCCAGTGCGGATTCGAGCGCTCTGACCTTTTTTGATGGTAGTCTCCT
>JASMHR010000113.1:254-3798 GCA_030750665.1 Candidatus Poseidoniaceae archaeon | reverse complement strand
GCACCACCGATACGACTAAGTGTTAGTACCGAAGCGTAGATCTTGATTGTAGGAACTTCACTACAGCAAAACTCCATATCTCCCTGCAATGCCTTCTCCTGAAACTCCAAACAAAACCCTCCATTCTCATCCACAGTAACTCCTGCTGGAGTCTGTGGACAATCATCGAGCGAATTCTGCACTCCATCTCCATCGTCATCCTGTTGCTCGAGGGAGCATCCGGTCTCATTTGCAATCCTACCAGAATCGGTCCATGGACAGGTATCGATATCATCTGCCACCCCATCATCATCAGTGTCTTCCTCGCCTATTGTCAACATCGCCTGAATGGAGATCAACTCATGCATGGCAGCAGTAGGATGGGCCTTGTCGAAGAAGACATATTCGTTGACATTTGAGACCACTGGGTCACCAGCATTACAGATTGGCAATGGCAGGATCGAACCGCTCGACTGACAGGCCATATCGACAAGATTGGTCAAACCTAGATAAGTCGAATTATGCAAGAAACGATAGAACATCGAATGGGTATCTGCAAGGATGATGTTCACTCCATGAGTTGAAGCAAGAGCCGGCATCGAGGTCACCAATGCAGAGTTGTAAGAACTGATGCTTGCACCGATCTGCTGCTGTTGACTGGAAGACCTGTTGCGTACTTCTGGCGTCAATTCAAGTGGAGGAAGATTTGGAACCAAGATGTTGTTGGCCCCTGCTTGAATGACCGCCTCAACGTGAGAGACCAAGTTTGCATGGGTAGTGTTGGCATCTGCCAATCCATAGAGGAAATCATTTCCTCCACCCCAGATAACCACAAGGTCAGTACTATTGAAAGATGAATGCACATTGCTCAGATAATTATTGATCTGTGTGCCGGTGTTGGGCAGTAGGATGTAGGAATATCCTTGACCAGATTGAGAGCCACCATAGGCGCGATTATTGCCCTCTCCTGAACCAGTTCCATGTTCTAGTGACAGACCCAGTTCATCAGCCACCAATTCAGCCCATACCGGTCCATTGGAGAACCTACCCTGCCAGTAAGGAGGAACCGCTGGCAGATTCATGATGCTGTCCTTGACATTGCCCATGTCAGAAAGGCTGTCTCCGAAGATGACCATCTGTGAATAAGACGGTTTCTTCACGTTTGTGAAGACTGAGAATGGAAACGAATCAGTATCTACAAGATTACCATCTTGATACAGGTCAATGATAACAGAATACCAATTTTGACCAGTATAGAACTGGCTCAACTGGAAACTCATCGATTTACTGTCTCCAGTAGCTGTCCTGACCATTGAACCATTGAGAATAGCGGTTCCTGTTGCAAGACCGCCTTCATTCAAGGTCCACTGCAATTCCAGCAGTGAACCAGGAGTCACATTGTCGGCGACCACCGTGAAGTGAACCTGTTCATGAGACAGGTGGAAACGATCCAGCATCGAGATGGTCATATCAGGGGTTCCGTTTGCTGACACCGGAATGGCGACGAATGGCGCTACCAGCAACAGAATGACCAAGGCTGCAGCGGTACGCATCAAGCATTGCGAACGGGTACTTCACCATACACCTTGTCATCACTGGCGAATCCACTGGTTTCCATCCCAGCGGTACGTTCCATCTTCCATGCGACACCAATGAACGCCATTACTGTCCTGCCAATGCTGCTCATTGCTTGACTGCTCGGAATGTATTGCTTGTGCAATCGGCTCATGCGCCTCGTATCCATCATCCTCGAAATTAACCATATCTTCCTTACCGCGCAGAGTGACCACAGCAACAGCACCACCAAGGGCAAGTAAAACGATAACGATAGAGAATGTCAATACACGAGACTGAAAACTGAAACCCAATAAAAGACCAAAACACATAGCCTTCCAGCACGTATCCCCTGTGATGATGCTATCTCTCCGACTGCTGTTTCAGTGACGATTGATGGGCGAACTGAGGGGACCTATCAAGAGATTTCAATATCGGCCACTCTTCTGTACTTCAGACGATGAGATTTTGGATGAATCGAAACCGCCCGAACCTCTTCCCATATCGGAATCTGGCTCTTCATCATAGTCAACCCACATTCTTTCCAATTGATTACGCAACAACATTGCTTGCTCAACCTTCAATTTACGTTTTGTTATCATCTTATCAAGAGCCTCTTCAGCCCCTTCAAGGTCATCCATTGAATCTGCCTGTTCAAGGCGCTTTCGGAACCTTCTGTATCTGAATCTCTTTCTCATCATTGCCATGAAGGTGATTGGAATCATCAACAGTGGAATCAGCATTTCACTAGTCAGAATATCGACCAACAGAGATACTGAAATCTCATATCCATCTGAATCATATGAAGATTTGAATCCTTCACCTGGAACATAGAATATACCAGTAGAGGCATCTCCATAGAGATTCATTGGCGTAGAATCTGCATCATTGGGATCACTCCCTCTCTCCTTCTCCATGCCATTTGGAAATCCATCACCATCTTTGTCATCATCAAGTGAATCGGGCAAGCCATCATAATCAATATCCGATGGTGTAGAAGAAGCGTTGAAGATATCGTACGAGGTTCCTTCAGCACCACCAGCCTGAAGTTCATCCGCATTGAATACTCCATCACCATCAGCATCTAGATCCGCAAGATCCATTATTCCGTCACCATCAATATCAGAACAACCCCGCCACGGCATCTGACTGGTACCTGCCTGATTGACACAGTCATCACTATTCACAAATCCAGGTTGGTCATAGAAACCATCTCCGTCAAGATCGGACCAAATCTCAGAATTTCCATCATCGATATCGCTCAGGTTGGACCAGCCATCTCCATCTAGATCCACGCAACCCAACAAATCTCTGAAAGAAGAACCGTGGACACTTGGGCAAGAATCTGGATTGCTACCATTTGCGGAATCTCCATATCCATCACCGTCGAAATCACCGAACTGAGTAGGGTCGAGTGGATATGCATCAGGATTAGTTCCAGCCTGATTATCTCCATATCCATCACCATCGGTATCTTGCCACTGAGTAGTGTCCGAAGGATATTGGTCTGCCCTCATACCATCTGGATCATCCCCCCAACCATCTCCATCACTGTCCTGATACTGCGTCGGTTCATTTGGCAAATCATCTCCATCATCTGACCAACCATCTCCATCAGAGTCAATACATCCTACGAAATCATTGATGGATGAACCGTACCTCAGAGGACAAACATCGAAGGGAGTGATTGCACCACTATCTTCTAGTGAAGCATCCTCATAACCGTCGTTATCAAAATCAAATGGCGAGGGATCTGGAAGATAGGCTCCTACAATCCACTGTCCTGGCCAATTAGGAGAACGTGTCTGATTGAGGCCATCAGAGACCCAATTATCACCGAACCCATCACCATCAACATCCGACCACTGAGTTGATTGTGTAATGAAAGCATCATAGAGGTCGGATTGGCCATCACTATCCATATCTGGGCAACCCCATCTGTCACGCCATGAATCTCCACGATACAATGTGCATGAATCTGGAAGTTTGCCCATATCGTGGTCTCCAAACC
>JASMHR010000113.1:0-244 GCA_030750665.1 Candidatus Poseidoniaceae archaeon | reverse complement strand
CAGTCTTCAGATTGAGTTGGATCCAAGGGGAATGCATCCAATTCATCACTGACCCAATCTCCATCGCCATCCGTTCTCGATTCAAAGACCACATTCTCTGACAAGGACATCATCGCTGCAACAATATCGAGGCCTCCATCACCGGTCACATCGGCTATTTCGATATCTCTCGGGGATAGAACGACTTCGGATTTCCAACGGGTCAAAGGAGCACCATTCTCGAAAATTGTGATTACCAATGGTC
>JASMHR010000112.1 GCA_030750665.1 Candidatus Poseidoniaceae archaeon | reverse complement strand
AGATTGTGCGGGCGTGGAAGTTTCAGACGTCTGACTACCTCCAATGTATCAATGATTGCGAAGGGCTCGGGGGGGTGTCTTCCAATTCGAAGGAATTCATGAGTTATGAATTCTAAATCAAATCGCCGCACATTGTGTCCAACAATCACAGTCCCGTCTATCATTTCATGAATGAGATCAGCATGAGCATCAAATCCAGACAACCCTGCTACATCTGAATTGAAGATACCATGGATGTTGGAAGTGTCATATGGAATTGCACGTTTTGGATTCACTAATTCCTCAATTTTGATTTCTTCATCTTCAGCTAGAGAACCAATGAATGCAAATTGGACGATTTTATCGCGTTTTGCATCAACCCCAGTCGTTTCGAGGTCCATAGCAAGAACCGAATTCCCTTCAAAGCAGTCGTGAGCCACACTACCGGCTGATGGTCATGGCACAAGAATGTTGCATGAAGCGAATCAGATTGAGGACAACGCCTTTGGAAGGGACCGTTACTCGCGGGATGGAGAGAGCATGGGATTGAAGGAATGGTGGAAGGGGCTGTGGAGTCCTGAAATAGAGAAAGAGGAACCTACTTTTGATGATGTTGAGGCAGAAACCGAGAAGGAATTGGAAGAACGTTACTCAGATTCCATGGCAGAGGATCTAGCATCAGCATTGGAGGATCTCGATGATGAGGAAGAAACCACTCCGGAAGTGGTCGAGGCAGTGGACGTTTCTCCTCAGATAGATATTGGAGATGCTTCGGCCGACGATTTGTTGGAGGAAGAGGAACTCGTGTCTCACTACGATGTCGATGTTGCTGATGAGATAGATGTTGAAAAGGCAGATTCTCATTTCATTTCAGCCCAGATAGAAGGAGATATCTCAGTCGCTGTAGAAGAAGAGGAGTAGCCTATAGGACTTGAAGAGACACCGTCACGCGTCATCCTGAAAAGTGTCAACTCAACCCATCATGTTATGATGAAGCCCATGCGAGGCCGAAAATTGGCTTTCAAGAGCGCTGCTCTTGCAAGTTTCATTATTCTTGCACCATTATTGAGTGGTTGTACTTCACTTGTTGGAGAAGATATTCCCAAGCCATCAGCAGATCTTGAGGCTTGGCCGACCAGCATCCAACAAGGAGATATGGTGACTTTTGATGCTCGCTCTTCAGATACCATGGAAGGTGTCATCACCAATTTCAACTGGGATTTCGGGGATGGGAAAAATATCGAGACTTTGGTTGGTTTGACCTCACACAAGTATGAGGATTGGGGAATCTATGATGCCAAAGTAACCGTTGAGAATGACCGGGGCGGAACGGATTCAGAAACAGTTCAGATCAGTGTGAATGGGGTGCCTGAATTGATTCTTCAAATACCTGAACAGGTCAAGGCCGGAGATATTGCAGTGCTCGATGCAAGTTCTTCTTTCGATCCAGAAGGGAATGAACTTGATTTTTCTTGGGACCTTGATTGGTCGCAAGACAGTGATGGCGATGGTGATGCCAAGAATGATGAAGATTCCACATCATCTCATGTAGAGATTCCAACCTCCAATAGCAGGGAGATATTTGGCAGCATTACCATTTCAGATGATAATGGTGGAGTATCCACAACCTCTTGGACCATTGAAGTGTTATCCAGACAATTCTTGGTGGAATGGACTGAGAGGACATTCGAATACGAATGGAATGGTTCTCTTGAAGAAGGAGAAGTATGGTCTCAAAGTCATTTTCCTGGCCAAGAAGGATTATTGATATCAGTATTCGGCGTTTTGGAATTGGATAGAGATCTCATCGAACCCCAAGATAATTTCACCTTGATGGTGAATGTCCCACAGGCATCATGGAGCGAATCTGCTCAAACAACATCTTCTACTAACTTCACAGACAACGAAAGTGCAAGAGCAGAACTGGAACGAGGCCAATTGAATCCAATTCGGAATGATTCTGAGATTACTTCTGACACCGAAGAGGCATTACTGGCATTATTGTTGAATTCAAGCACAAATGGTTTCGGTCAAGGGGAATGGATTTGGTCGATATCTGCAGATCAAGCAGACCCAGATGCATTCATGGATATTGGACCAGATCCAGATACCGGAAATGATTGGACATTGACAGTGTCATTTGTGGTGATGGTTCCAACATTGACAGAGATCGCTCAATGAGAATCATTTGAATTCGATGGGGAGTGTAGTCTTCCATCTGGATTCAGCGAGTTTCTTTGCTTTGCCACTTGCGATGATAGGTTGGATATGGGTCAATCTCCCATGCATTCCTTCGACGATGAATTTCACTCTCAGTTCAGCAGAACGTTCGCGCTCAGCCAGCAAAAGCATCTCCTCCTCAAGTTCGGTGGAAGCCAGTTCACTACCATCATTACCACTGCTTATGGTCAATCGCCCATCACTCAAAGAGAGTCTTGGAACGAAATCAAAATCATTTGGACCAGCCATCATTGCATCGGTATCAATGACAAGCCCATCTCGGCTCTGAACCTTGTTGATTGTGATAGAGGATACCATGTCGACACCCCCCTCCAGAAGGGTACACTTCAAGGCTTTTCCCGCGCGGTCTGCCGCCAATAACTACTCCGTACATGATTGGGAATTCCTTGGGACTTCCCAAGTTCAATTCATAAGGGTTGGATGTTGTTCTGTGCATATGTCACCTAAGCATGGAGAAGGTAGTCAAAAGAAGGCAAGGAATGAAAGATTGAGAGATGAGATAGTTGAGTATGTGCAGGAGAATGAACCATGCACTGCTCAACAGATTGTGGCTTGGTTGACAATAGACAGGAAAATGCGCAATCATGGCCTTACTCCACGTAAGGTGGGTTTCTTCATTCCGCGACATTGCAAGGGAATCGATTACTACAGAGACCACTCGGCAGGCCGCCGAGTATATGTCATGGCTGAAGATTGAACAGTACGAGAGTCCATGAGCCCCAGACTCTTCGCAGACATGTGTCTGGCGGTGAAGTGGCGGCATATTTCGATCTTGATGGCACTTTATTGGATGCCAGTAGTGAGAAAACTTTGACAGGGTTATTGTTGAAACGCCGACCTTGGAGATTCCCTCTCACTGTTTCCATGTGGTCACTGCGATGTCTCGGTAGTTTGCTCATTGGTAGAACATGGTATGATTCTGCAAGGAATCGCGGCCATTTCACCCTCTCTTCATGGAAAGAACTGGAATCCATGGCCACTGAAATAGTAGAGAACAATCTCGCCAAGAAAGTTCCCCAGGAATCAATTGACAGAATCGCTTGGCACAAGGAACAGGGTCACCGTATCGTGATTGTTTCAGCAACCATCGCTCCAATGGCAGAGGCAATGGGGAGATTTCTGGGTGCTGATACCGTACACGCTAGCGGGCCACATTCTCGCAATGGCAGGTTGAATGGTTCTGAGAAAGGTTGGAAGGTGCCTCGGAACAAAGGAAAGATTCCGATAGTCAAGAAGGATGCAGAGGATAATGGACATGATCTGTCCAAATGCTGGGCATATGGAAATTCACATGCAGATTTCCATTTCATGGACATATGCGGTAATGCAATGGCTGTCAATCCAGATTCTGGTCTTAGTAAACGTGCAGATCAGGAAGGGTGGGAAAAGGTGTCTTGGAAGATATCTCCACTTCAGTGAACCGTTTCGGTTAAAGTGGAGGGGCTGGTCGGCGGCTCACTGGACCCATAGTGTAGCCTGGATATCACTGGGGCTTGCGGAGCCTCAAACCCGTGTTCGAATCGCGGTGGGTCCGCTTATGATTCTGGGCAGTGTTCTTGCAGCCCCACCTACCTTCAGTCCTCATCGCACCCTTGAATTGAAAGTCGATGGCTTGCTCGATGCCATATTGGACCCATGGTGTAGCCTGGATATCACTCTAGCCTCCGGAGCTGGAAACCCGTGTTCGAATCGCGGTGGGTCCGCTTTGCTCCGTTCCATTCGAGAAACTGCGTTGTAGAGCAG
>JASMHR010000111.1 GCA_030750665.1 Candidatus Poseidoniaceae archaeon | reverse complement strand
AAGAACACGGCGACATAAATGCTCATCATCTTATGAATCTGCAACCCCCGGGGTCCAGAACGGAACATTTTCATCGTCGTCTATTCTCACTCCAGAAGTACCCAATGAAGTGACAATACTACGGCCACCTGCTAATTCGATGGCTTCAGCAGTTTGTTTTGGTTCTCTGGTCAATGCAATCATGCATCCACCACCCCCAGAACCAGTTAATTTCACCCCAAGGCTGTAGTTCGCTGCTGCCTTCACTAGATTCTCCAGTTCTGGTGAAGAAACCCCCAATCCTCTGAGCAATAGATGATTTTCAGTCATACATATTCCAACGGCTTCCATATTCCCCTTCTTGAGAGCATCAGCACCACGTCGAGCAATAGAACCGATGGTTATGATCTCGTTCATCCGTTCTGGTTCAGCCGCAAGCATTGATGCCACCCTTTCCACCATCTTCCCAGTAGGGGAGTATTTGCCAGTATTTCCTATCACCAACCAAACATCATCCTGTGGGACTGGAACATCATGAACTTCCCAGTTCCTTTTTCCCTCTGGAGTTGAAAGTTGTCGTGAATATCTCCAGTCGAGTCCCTTCTCAAAGTCATCTGAAAGCAGAGTGCATCCTCCATGCGAAACCGTGCTGCTGTCTATCGGGCTGGCCCTCCCTTTCTGGACTTCTGCTTCAATAGCGTGAGCAAGAATCGCACATTCGTCTTCATCGATTGCATCCTTGCCCAATAATCTCCTACCACCATTTCTAATGAAGCCGGCTTCATGGCCTCTTCTAGGCTCATTGTAAGGGTCGGTCTTCAATTCAGATGAGAATCCTTCACACCACCCCTTCTCATCTACCCGTCTGCCGCGTGCAGCTCTCAAGGCAGCGCTGAAGGCAACAGAAAGTGCAGCAGATGACCCGAGTCCTGCGGCGCTCGGGAGTTTACTGTTGATAGCGATATCCAATGATGGTGTTTGCTCACTCAGATGCCACAATCGTTTTCGAAGTCCTTCCAGATGGGGGTGTTTCTCTGCAATGAATGGTACTCCCTCTAATTTCCAGGTGGCGCCAGGTTTCTGATGTGTCTTTATCGAGATGGTCACTCTCTGGTCGATGGCTACGGCCACAGCCGGTTCACCATAGACCACAGCATGCTCGCCGAACAGGATGCACTTGCCTGGAGCACTGGCAACGACCATGGCAACAGGGTGGGTCACTCACTCATCATCCTTCGCTTGTAGCCGTTGCATTGAAGGGCGATTCGCCCTCGTGGTGGCAGCGGGGAGGTCCATGGAACATCCAATGAGTCTGACTTATCTTGGAATACCGGGATGGGTCGTGTTGTTTGTTTTGTGGTTGACAGGACTATTCTTCTTCTGGAAACAGACTTCACATGCTATCAAATTGATTCGTCTTGGTAAGCCAGAGAATCGAAAGGACAATCTCAAAGCAAGAGCATGGGAATGGTTCACAGGTTGGTTGGGTCAGAAACGAGTTCTGGAGGACAGAGTCATCGGTGTCATGCACGTGATGATGTTCTGGGGATTCTTGATGATAGGTTCTGATGTTTTCGATTTATCTACAGGTGGTCGTTTTGAGAATATGATCATCTGGTTCAGTCCATTATTGGGCGACCTGTGGAATGGAATGGTCGAGGTGGGATATGCTTCGGCTTTCGTTGGCGCATCTGCTGCATTGTTCCGAAGGGTGGTAATCCGCCCTGAGAAACTCAAGCATGAATCCCAGTTCGAGGGCAATGCTATTCTTGTGACCATCCTGACTATCTGTACGACTGCTTTCATTGTTGAAGCAGGCGAGAATCCGTCTTCCACGTGGGAACCTATAGGTCACCTTGTTTCAGGTTGGATTTCAGATCTGGCATTCCATGATGTTCTCGTCATCTATTCATACTGGCTGCATATGGCCTGTCTTGCTGGTTTCCTTGTGGCAATTCCTGCCTCCAAGCATATGCATCTGGTGATGGCCTTCCCGAATGTCATCTTCCACGATCGTGAAGGTCTTGGCGTCATGAAGCCAATGGATGTAGGCAAGGATGGCAAGGCGGTCTTGATTGAGGAATTGGAACTAGAATCATTTGGTGCAAAATCATACAGTGATTTCTCATGGCGTCAATTGATTGATGGTTGGGCCTGTACACATTGTGCTCGTTGTCAAGATGTTTGCCCAGCATATGAATCGGGTAAAGCTCTCAATCCGATGACAATTGTTAATGATGTACGCGAGTATGCCAACGAGCATGCAGCCGTATTGCTTGCTGGCGAGGCTCCAGAGGAGAATATGATTGCTCGTTTCAATCCAGATGCAATTTGGGCCTGCACCACTTGTCACGCTTGCGTGAATATCTGTCCAGTGTACATTGAGCACGTACCAAAACTGACTGAGACTCGCCGCCATCTGATGATGGAAGCAATGGAATATCCAGAGGAACTCGATGTTGCGATGGGGAATCTTGAAGTGAATTCAAATCCATATGGATTCGGACCTCATGAAAGGGCTGATTGGGCAAGCGATCTTGATGTCAAAGTGGCAGAACCGGCAGAATACATCTATTTCGCTGGTTGTGCGGCATCTTTTGATGAACGAAACAAGGAAGTTGCAAGAGCCACTATCCAAACTCTTCAGAATGCCGGATTGGATGTTGGAATCCTAGGGATGCAGGAAGGCTGTTCGGGAGATCCTGCCCGTCGAGCTGGAAACGATTTCCTGTTCCAAATGTTGGCTGAGTCCAATCTTGCTACCTTCCAAGAGCTTGGGGTCAAGAAGGTGATAGCCTCTTGTCCACATTGTTTCCATACTCTTGGTAAGGAATATGGAGCATATGGTGGAGGTGAGTTGGAGGTTATTCACCATTCACAGATTATCGCTGAACTACAGAAAGAAGGCAAATTGCCGGTACCATCGAGTGATGAAAAGAAAGTCACTTTCCACGATCCATGTTATCTTGGAAGAATTGGTGATGAGACTGAAGCCCCGCGTTCAGCCATCGGCGGAGTTGATGTTGAAGCACGGAGACACGGAAGAGATTCATTCTGTTGTGGAGCGGGGGGTGCTCAGATGTGGATGGAAGAAGATGCTGACAAGAGAGTCAATGAGATTCGCGCCAAAGAATTGGCAGAAACCGGTGCTGACATTGTGGCAGTCGGCTGTCCTTTCTGTAGCACCATGGTCTCTGATGGACTCAAGTCAACAGGAAATGAGATGGAAGTCTTGGATATTGCAGAGATGGTTTGGGAGACCATCAAGGAGAATGACCTCAAGGCTCAGGCTCTGAAGTCTGAAGAGGAATGAGGTCCCACCTGAAAGAGTACATCGATAGCATGAATCCGAGGAACACTATCCATTCAAAGAATGCAGAGAATAACATAGTGGTTCTTTCCAGATCGAGATTCAATTCAACTTTGATTTCTGGATGTTCATTTATCGCCAGTTTGAACAATGTAGTCATCAATATCAGGCTGATGACGGTGATTGGAATAGCAATTCTGCGAATTCTGGCTCCTCTCTCGTCAAGTTCCAGCAGGCGTCCAGAAAGTTGGATGAATATGGCCCAAGTGGTGCCTCCAATGAATATCATTATCGCGAACAGCAGATGTTCTTCCATATGCGACGTCCATCGGAAACAAGCCACTCCTAATCCACCGATTCCTGTTGCAATTCCTGAAACAAGGCTGGCATGTACGAACCAGTGTGTTTGTTCACTCTTTGAACGCAGAATTTCCCACATTCGCCAAGTCACTATGATATCGAGCACTCCTGTGACCGCCAAGCCGAATTTGAAGGTCCATGCTTCAGGGCCTGCATGGTCGGTCTCAGAGATGAATGGCAGCCAGATTCTTGCATGTCCAGTGGCTTGATGCAAGATGTAGGAAAGAAGAATGGATGTCACTGGAACAATGATGGACAACACCCATAGGCGCTGAGTTCTGATGTCCCAAACATCATTGGACATGGTGTTGGCATGGGTTTCCCCTATTGAACGATGCAGTATGATGATACACACCGCATGATGATTCAGAT
>JASMHR010000110.1 GCA_030750665.1 Candidatus Poseidoniaceae archaeon | reverse complement strand
TCAACGCGTCCGGTAATGGGGTATCATGAGCGAAGTACAGATTGACTCAGTGCAGTTTGCGAGGCGCTTGGGTATCATCACTAATTTTTGTGTGTTATTGGCTCTGCTTATCTTTGCAGCCATCACGCTTGAGGATGTGCTCAAGCCATTCATTATCGCCTTAGGTGTTTATTTCATTCTCAAACCCGTAGCAGATGCACTCAACAAGACTGGTTTCAATCTATACTTGTCATATTTCACGGTCTTGATGATGTTCCTCCTCCTTCTTGTCAGCAGTGCATACTACTCCTATTCGCAAATCGGTGACCTGATGGATGACGAAGACAAGATGGCAGAATACAATAGTAATCTTGAGCAGAGATATATTGATCTCAAGGACTCAGCGATATTTGGCTCAGCATTCGGTGATGGCGATGAAGAAAACATGACAGTAAACGACCATCTGGTTTCCTTCGGATTGATTCAAGAGGGGGAAGAAGTCAGTGACTTATTTGGTCAAGTATTGGCGTTCATCGGCGGTTTAGGGACAACTGCAGTGACTGTGTTATTCTTCCTGATGTTCATTATTTTCGAGGCAGGTCTGCTACCAGGACGGATATCTGCAGCATATCCTGGAGAGGCCAATGAGAAGATTAACGAGGTGCGCGCTGATATCGAGGATAGCATCAATGTGTACATCATCGTAAAAACCGGTGTTGGTGTAGGTACTGCAGGTATTGCAGGAATAATTCTGGCATCTTTCGGGATTGACCTGTGGTTTCTCTGGGCCTTGCTTACCTTCATTCTGAACTATGTGCCATACATCGGTTCTCTTGTAGCGAGTATCCCTCCATTGCTGCTTGGATTCATTATGTTGGAACCTAGTATGGTGATATTCATGGGTGTTCTTCTCATCGTCAATCAACAGATTTGGGGTAACGTCATTGAGACCAAGTGGTGTGGAAGTAAACTGGATATCAGTCCTGTGTTGTTGTTGATAGTTGCAGCCTTTGGATACTGGCTCTGGGGAATTATTGGAATGGTGCTCTCAGTACCATTCGTGGTGATATTCAAGATAATTCTTGAGAACATCGAGCCTACTCGTCCTATTGCAATTCTGATGTCTGAACGAGCGCCTGATCTATTGGAGGCCTACCAAGATGCTCTTGCCGACGGAGTTCTGACCAGCGAGGAGATTTCGAATCTATCACGGATTCAGCATAAGATGGGATTCACAGACGAAACGATGGACAAGATGGCTGGATTGGCGGCCATTAATCATGCATTGGAGACTGGAACTGTTTCAGAGGACGAAACGAAATTGGTTCTGAGAGCAGCAGATATGGTACTGGGTAGTAGACATTTGAAGATGCTCAAGACTTCACTCAAGGCAGGTATCATTGATGAGCACGCTATGGAAGCAGTACAATTGATGCTTGCAAGACTCTCTCCTGATGAAGAGGAATGATTCAAGGATATTTATGCTCAAATGAGCAACTGAAAACGAATCAGGGCAATCTCTCAAACAGAAGCACTAGCGGGTCACCAAACAGAAACAGTGGTATCACTGCTGGGAACAGCATCGTTATCAATGGAAATTTCAGGCTGACCCAAGCGGTCTTCTGCCCCTGTTCTTCCAGTTCTGAAATCTGTTCATCTAGTTCTTCAGCAGTAGGTGTCCTTCGTGGTGGGCGTGTGCGACTGTAAACGGCGGTACTGCCATCGGGCATTTCCACCACCCGATCAAGCAACCATACGTGTTTCTGGGGAATCATATCCAGAGGCATCTTCAACGAGTGCCAAGCCATTCTTAGATCCTTGAGGCCTTTCAAATCCCCCCGTTTGAGATTGATGAGCATCAAGATGAAAGGAAGGATGAGGAAAGAGAGTCCACCCCAGATGAACAAGGAAATGACTGGAGGGGAACGAATTCCAACACTACTGAATTCCCATATTGGACTCAGGGTATGCCATGATGGCAATAGTATGGCTACCCACATCATGGCCTTGGCATCTGCTCCACCGTGGAGTAATCGCAGCCGCCAGGCAAATTCAAAAAGCAGCACCATCGCTAGAGCAGTCATCACTTCAAACCAAAGAATCATCTGCTCATCGGCACTTCCATCGAACAAGGGTGTGAGGCCAGAACTGGCATATTGGAGCCCTCCGCCAATGATGCCCGCAATGCCGAAAATATACCATGATGCAACTGCAATATCCAATGGGTTTCCAGTTCGGATATCTGACAGAGTGGGGCGTCCGATGACTGATATCGAGGCATACGCTAGAACTCCTGCGGCACTGGCATAGATGGTCCAGTCGGCTTCTCTAACCAGAAATTCAAGCACCCATATGAAAATCACTGGTTTTGACCACGCAATCCAGTGTTCGTTTGCAACCCTCCGTTCCACCTTATCCATCCAAGCTGCATAGGCGAAGCAACCTATGAGAGTGAGCCAGCGAGCATACCCCAGAATATCGATGGGTGCGAGTTGCATTGCTGAGCCGTGGCGGCAATCGACTTAAATCACACATGGTCCCAGCGCAGCATACGGGATGTAATGAGGGATGGAACATGTCTACCGATATCGAAACCAAGTTGCAGCAGGTTGCTACCGTGATAAATCAACTTGATGACCCTAAAGTTCCTCGAAATATTCGTAAAGGAGCCAAAGATGCTGTTGAGCAGTGGTTGCTCAACACCAACAAACAGATTGATGTAAGAATTGCGATAACACAGAATAAATTGGAAGAGTTGTATGAAGACCCAAATATTCCACCAGAGTTCGGCACTTTGATTCTACAGATCAATACCGCATTAGAACAGATGCTGGGCGAACTGCCCTGATATTACAGATTTCATCGTTTTCACTTTCAAAGTGAGAATACTTTCGTGGAGTGGCTTAGGATGTGCCAATCAAGCAACGCCCTTCCGCTCAATGTTCTTTGGACGCAGGCCCTTGTAGCCACAGCGTCGGCATGAAGTAGCACGAACTGCATTGCGAGCGTTGCAACGCATGCATATCTTCCTATGCAACAAGCGAACTTCTGCTTCCGGAAATCGTGCCATGGGGCGGGCGACCTGCTTTCCCTCTTTAACCACACCGCTTCTGAATCGTGGCATCGAGAAAGAGGCAGGCACAAGAACTGAGAGCGGAGTGGGGTATTGATGCGAGTGGTCAGGATGCCCGGTATCCATCATGATGCCAATGCCACTTTGGTCGCTGGCAGTCAGGGTACAGTACTGATAGATGTCGGGACATCTTGGTATCAATTGCTTATCCAGGAGCGTATTGTTGGTCAACTCAAAGGAGTTGAAACTCTTGATGCGATACTTCTCACCTGTCGAAGATTCAATCATTGTGGGGGAGCGAACTTCATTGCTTCTCAGTTCGGAGATCCTGAAATCTTCATTGAGGCTGGAGCAGCATCAGCACTGGCAATGGGTGATTTCGCCTCGACTGGAGCGGGACGTTTTGATTCAGACATGCCTCCTACCCCCACAGAATCCGTGGTCGATGGGCAACAATGGAGTCTCGGAGATTGCATTGTTGAGGCAATTGCTTTACCTGGACATACAGGGGATGGAATGGGGTATTGGGTGCCTAATCAGAGGATTGCAGCAGTAGGTCCACTCATACCAAGGATTGAGAATCCTTCTCGTTGGGATATGATGGGGGGGAATCTGCCTGATCTGGCCGATAGCGTTGAGACATTGCTAGATCTAGAGTTGGAGATGTTGATTCCAGCTTATGGAGAGGCAATAGTTGGACCTCGTTCGGTTAGAACGGTACTAAATCGTCATCTATCCTTCTTTGAGGAATGTATCAGTAACGATGGTTCGCCACCAGATAACTGGGTGCGTGCATCGCAAATGTCGACCTATCTTACTCCGAGAACTCCTTGGCCGAGTGCGGTTGCTGAGGAGGAATGATGTCCTCGATGTCCATCACGCTGATTTCAAAACCATGAACCGCTATCAATCTAGAACCATCGAGATGGAAAAGCTCTACCTTGCGTTCACATTCAATCACTGACACTATTCTTTCAAGTGCATTCAATGGCCTGATATTCATGCTCCCCTGTTCAGCCACCACCAGATGCCCATGCCCCTCATGGTAGACAACCTGCACGGCGTCTGGGGTGCGTTCTAGTCTTAGA
>JASMHR010000010.1 GCA_030750665.1 Candidatus Poseidoniaceae archaeon | reverse complement strand
AGACGTTATGGACGCTGAATTCACCCTCGCCTCTTTCAACAGCCATATCAACCAATTCCTTTGCCCCGATATTCCAGTGAATATTTGCCTCGGTATAGATGCCCGAAATCTCGATTCCGCCTCCTGAAGCGGTACCACTGATACGGGAAGGGGTTGTTTCCATGGCAGCCCGACCTACATCCCCTCTTTACCGATTGTGTTTCTTAACATTCAGATTTGGCGCCAGTTCAGCGATGAGGTCAAGGAGGCAATATCGTTCACAGGGCTGATGGCAGCCCCCTCCGAGGACACATCGCTCCCCAAAAGAAAGGAGGATACCATCATTTCACAACGTGTATTTGAGATGGGGGAAGGTGTAGATATTTCTTCGTTCCTGATGGAGGAAGTAGATACCTCTGATGAATCAGCAAATGAGATGTTCGAAGAACCAGAAGAATCGGTTGACGAAGCACTTGGGAGTCTGCCAGATATTTTCACCACCGGTGGAAAAATACGGGATTCAGACGATGCGGTTGATCCCCGGAGTTCGGAAGTGGTTGAGGCAGAACAGAAGATACATTGGACGATGATGGTGCTGATGGTCGTCCTATGGAGCATCATTGGTACATATGTTGGCCTCAGTTTCTCTGCTACGATAGCAGGGCCGGCTCTCCTTCTGATGGCTTTGTTTTCATTCTGGTTGGCCCATCTTTGGATAAGGGACCCTAACATGAGGATTCTTGGAACTACATGGGCCATCATTGGAATGAAACTTCTATACGGTCTAGTGATTGATCTGCATCATTGGGAATTATTGGGTGGAACAGGGCTTTCTGAAGATACCATGTTGGGTGTATTGTTGCTAGCGATGGTCGCATTGAACATCTTCCTAGCCTATCATTTCAATGAGGATGCCATCGCCGCTCAAGCAACATTGGTATTGTTGGCTGTTGGCAGTGCTGCAGGAGCGTTGTATGGGGAATTAGGTGTTGCATTGATGATTGGAATTGCAACTATTATTCTTCATTCATTGGCCATGTTGAGAAATTCTGGGAATCTCACCAGTCTTGGTGTCGCAGCCAGCAACCTTTGGATAGGATTGCATGCACTTTCCAATGATTGGTCAATTCTTGGGTTGGAGATTCTTCCTTTCAAGGACCCATTGGTTCTGTTATTGTTGACATTGTTCGTGAATGCAGCCAATGCTGCGATGGCAGCCCATTTTGCAAATAGGGAGAATTGGTTCAGTCAAGGCGCCAGTGCCCTTGGATTAGGCACCCCTGGTCTTTGGGGAGTTTCTGTTGGGTTAGGGATGTTTGGAGCATTGTTGGCGATTTTTGCCCATCGTGACGAGACGGGTTTCTCTCTTGCATTGATTACCATTTTGATGACCGCTTTCGGTGCATCCTATCTTGTTGTTAGAGGAGTAGATGCAAACAGGGTACTGCCCACAGTATTGCTCCCCACACCATTTCTGGTTGGAGCATTGGTGTTGTTCGATACCGGTGTTCTGGAGTACTCATTGTTCTCAGGCCATGCATTATTCGCCTCAGGAATGGGTCTTGTTGCTGCGACAACATTACTGCGTAATCAGAAAGCGGTCAGTGACCATGTACTATGGTTGGGAACATTAGCAGGAGCACTTCTGGTGACGATTCTGATACCATCGGATGAAGGCGAATATGGAGATGTTCTGCTCGTTGGTTTGACGATGATGTTTGCTGTCCTTGGAGCCTTTGCAGTCAAGCGTTCGTCTCCCTCCATTGCAGGGGTAGCAGTTCTTGCTCCTTGGATTTGGATATTGGTGTTCGCCACCGATATCGAGAATCGATTTATTTCAGCTGATGTATTGCCAATAGTCCTCGATCCAGAGATGTTGACAGTATTCATGTTCGCCATGGGGTTGTTACAGGTAGGGGTGAATCTCACTATGGGTGAAACGGGTGTAGACCTTGGGAAGGCCTTCGGTTCTGGAACTGAAGCGATGGCCCGAATTCGCGATTCAGGAGTATTGAGGTTGTGGCCAATGGGCTGGCTTATTGCATTGCTTGGTTGGCTGGCTGTTGCTAGACCAGATGGCCTTCCAGCAATGGGTCTGGTCTTTGGAGTGGTTTCTCTCGGTGCAATGCATATTTCGATTCAAACCGCTGGTAGGCACGTCGATCAACGTCGTTTTCTATTCATTACATTAGCAGTCGCAACAATGTGGGCACATTGGAGATTTGGTTTGACCTTGGCATGGATTCCAACAATCGTGATTGCAGGTGTTGCATTGGCTTGGGATGCATCAAGAAAAGAGCCTGAAGGGGCCTTGGATATCGAGAACAGGCCGGAATCATTGCTCACATTGATGTTCTCATTCCTGACGGCGCATCTAGTTCTAGCATCACTTGGGTTGGATACATTGGATCTATTATCAGGTGCAGATTGGCCGGATTCGACCTTCACCTTGTGGGCTGTGGTTGGCTGTGCTGCATTCGCATTGGCAGTATTCCTTCCACGCGCATCTGGTTTTGAACATCCATTAGGACCTTCCCTATCTTGTGTTGCAATGTTGTTGTCTTTGATGATATGGACCAATTCATTGGATGGCTCTGCTTTCCTTTTGGCTGGAGCCATGTTTGCTGGTAGTGGCTTGTGGTTGATATCTCAGGGAGAAATAAGACTCGGACTCGCCTCGATTGCAAAGGTTAAGGAAAAGTCTCAGATTGCAGAAAAGCGCCGTCAGGCGATAGATCTCGGCATTGATGGAGGCAAAGCATCAGAGGAGTCAGATATCCAGGCGGAGGTAGGATTAATCGATGCGGAAATGGTACATCAGGCAGCTAAGCAAGCCAAGCGCAGAAAGAGATCAGGAAGCATAGGTGAGATGGATCTGGTGGCCGGTGACGTTCACTATTCACCAACTATTGTTCTTGTTTTCGTCGCCATCATCGCCCTCTCAGCCTCTTGGTCAGCATATTTCAACGGAAATGGAGAAGGGATGTTGTTACTCGCGTCATTGCTTGTCATAGTGTCTGTGCTTATTGCGCAGCATCGCGCTAAAGATCTAGAGATGCGGATGCCTGATATTCTTGGAATTGAAATTCCAGTTGCAATTTCAATCGGTAGTCTGGTTTTGGTGCATCTTGCCGGCAGGGTCTCACAGCGCCACGTTGACCCCGATGCACAACTCGGTATTCTGATTCTTGCTCTAGCACTATGTGCACTGGCATGGATTTCTTTGCAGGGCCGAAAGGATCTGGCACTCAGACTACCTTCTGCATTGGAGTGGATTCTCTATGGTTTGGTTGCAGATCGTTTGGCGACCATGTTATTCTCAGGAGGAGTTCCTCCTCCTTTGAAGGTAGATCCATTCAAGGGTTCGTTGAGTGAATGGGTGGCTCCGTGGTTGATCTTGGAGTTGGTATTGCTCACCACATTGTTGTTGTTCGACATGGTGGAACGAAAGCGTTTGGAACGTGGCTTACAGGATCATCGAGGTGCAGATGGCAGAAGTCTATGGATAGTGATGGTGATGCTGGTATCTTGGGGTCCTGCGACTCTATTAGCGGCTGGCCTTGCATTGTTGAGGGCACGTTCTTGGAATCAACCTGGGCTTGCAGTCTCAGCAATCATTCTGATTCCAATCGCCTTTGCCCAGAGTGATACTTGGTTGTCTACCTTTGAGAATTTCATTGGCATTTCAACCTTGTTGAGTGGAATCATTTGTTTCGGCCTGCTGGCGGTATCAGTCAACATTGGTCAACCTCGTTGGTCCACCGCATGGTTGTGGGATATCCACCTCTTGATGCCAGTCGGTGCATTACTGATATCAGGCGGAGTTGATGCAATAGGTGTGGTATCAGTCTTGGCGATCAGTGGTGCTGCCTGGGTGACTGGGGTGCTAGAAGAACGCCGAACATGGCGTATCATCGGTTTCCTTGACCTTCTCGCAGCATGGGTCATTGCAGCATTGGCATTGTCTGTTGGAAAGATAACTGCTGCGTTGTTATTACCAATGCTGATGGCATCAGTGATATTGTTGGGAATAGTAACTTGGCTGGGTCAATCCCGAAGTGATAGATTGGTCATTGATTGAGGCGCGGCGTGAGCATTTCCAACAGAGAGTCCATCAAACCATCCATACTTGTTCCAGTCGTTCGAATACTGATACTTGTTTTGGCCTGAGTTCCAGAATTGCGAATCGCCACAGCACAGATGCTTTTCCCAATCATGCCTTTCATCATCAGAAGATTAGATTCGCCTGCTATTGTTTCTTGAGTCCATCCGGCATCAGGAAATTCATCATTCACTAGAGTAATCACTGCTTCAGCATTCTCATTCTTTCCATCCCATCTAGAACGAATGCTTGGAGATATTGACTGTCTCGATTTCCAACCGGCATCGAATGAATCGAAGTTTCTCATTCTACCAGCGGCACAAAGAGTGGCAATCAGAGTAACTATTCCATCACCAACCAGTGCCCAATGTTGAGGAATATTCGGGTGGGGGGTGGTCAGCAACAAATGGCCTGAATCTTCACCACCGATGTGGAATGGCTCTACATCTCCACATAGTAGATTCCCGAGTTCATCAGGTTCAGGTTTCAGTGCTGAAGCCAACCACCTATCTCCTACCGCTGTTTCTATGAGTTGAAGATTGGCATCCAATTGTTTCATACTATTCAACAAGGCTAGGTCAGATTCTATTGAAGCAGCAATCTTTCCTTGAAGAGAGTCACAATTCAGGTTTGCAGCATTGACCAGCATATCGAGCATACTATCTCCATCCACGACTTTGATTCCAGTATTCCCTTCATTGACCATGATGCAAAGACACCTATCTCCATCTCCATCAAGTGCAGCAGCGAGTATCATGCCTGCTGACCAATTTGAAGAACCATATTTTCCAGCCAATTCATCGAAGAGAACATGTCCATGTTCTACAGATGTCAAATCTTCCCATGTCATCTGGAGTGTTGGTGAGATTTCCCCTGCTCCGCAGCCATCATTCAGCGCATGACAATCATTGCTCATTTCAATAGATAAGGCTAGTTTTTCACTCAACCATTCCGCCAACCAATGGCGTGCGACCCCATGTGACGAATCGAGCAGTAATCCTTCATCAGGAATCAGACCTATTAGATCAGCATCTCCCAGATATCTTTCCTTCAATGATTCAATCTTTGCTTCCAATGCAACTTTGTGAATGAATACACCATCGACCTTGAAATCGGGCATCGTCAATACTTCTCGCTCATCATCTTCCACCTCTCGTTCTTCGCTGGCCAGTTGATGAATCAATTCTTCAAGTTCTAATTCAGTATCTGGAAAAGTCTTGTATCCATCGCTATCAAAAATCTTGATTCCGCTATCCGATACTGGATTGTGGCTAGCGGTTACCATGCAACCTGCAGCAGACCCAGTTTGAAGAACACAGCCATGTAGGCCTGGAGTCGCACATTCACCAACCCAAATGACATTGCACCCACTCAAATGGAGTCCAAGTGTCAATGATCCGACCAATTCGTCGTTCAGTGGCCGAGAATCCCACCCAATCACAACTTGAGATCTTGCTTCTCCGGAAGGGCGTAGCCAGGTTCCAAGCGCTTCTCCCACCAATTGCAATAGACCTGGGCTGAATTCACGTTGTTCAATCAATCTGGATATTGCACTATCGTCTCTGACTCTGGATGGAACTGCTAACCCTCTGATGCCATCGGTCCCGAACAATTCTCCCATTTCTTCACCTCAGCGAAGAACAGTGCCTTCAGGATGTACCCCGGTCACAGTGCTATTAGGATGAGCAATGCATCCTTTGGCTAGAATCACTCCAGGATTGGTTACAGTATTGCATCCAAGTTGAACACCATCTCCGATGAGGGCTCCAAATTTTCTCAATCTTGATGCCCTCTTGTGGGCTCCGGACCTGACAATCACTTCTCCACCATCGTTTCGTAGGTTCGAGAGTTTCACTCCTGCTCCCAGATTTGCATCACTTCCGATTATTGAATCCCCTACATAGTTGAAATGAGGTGCTTTTGCTCTGGGAAGCAATACCGAATGCTTGATTTCTGAGGAGTGTCCGAGTAGAGCGCCCCAGCATATCCAAGAATTTTCTCTGACGTATGCTCCATGGCGGATAGTAGCACCTGGTGCGATATAGCAGGGGCCGATGAAATGAGAACCAGGCTCAATATTTGCCCGTTCATCAATGTGGACCAAACCATTTGTTTCATCTACTGTGATTCCAAGTCCCTGAGGGACATTAGAGCCGGAAGCGGAAAGCAGAGCCTCCAATGCAGGAACAAAACTCCAGGAACTCTCTTTGTCAATGAATGCCCATGGCTCGATATCCCATTGAGGCATTCTTGGGATCTCGCCGCGTTCAGTCTCATCCCAGTCTTCAAACTCAGCCGCTGACCACGGCCACAATTCATCCGCGCTCGGCATGAACAACTCGTCGTCCATGCCTGTTGGCAGGGGGCAGCAGTCATTGAGGTTGCGTTCAAGCGACAGACCCGGTACTCAGCGAGTAAATGCGCTTACCGGTGCGGGGATCAAGCTTGTACGAGATCTCCTTGATATGCCTGGGGATGAAGAAACCGACCTTTCGGGCGGTCAATCCATGGTTCCTCATGCGTCTGGTGTTCGCAAGGTGGTCAACAATGTCTGCTGCACAGCACCCTGGGCGATCAGCGACGTAAGCGATTATTTCCGCTTTCAGTCTCTGAAGTCTCGCCTTTTTCTGGCTTCCTTCTCCACGTTCGGTGGTCATCAAACAATGCTATGGGTGTGGGGGTTATAGCGAGGGTTTGGGACCTCCGTGGGACCCCCAACAGGCGGTGTATTTTGCAACACCTAATACATGGAAAAACACTATTTTTCACTCGATATCGATGATTTCATTCCAGATACCGGCACTCCCTCTTCTGAACATCTCAGCATGGAACTGGCGTTGTTTGATGTTGGCACATCGGGCTAATTTTCCCCTATTATCATAGCATCCTTGTTTGGTGAATAGAATGGCCCTGACCCTGGACCTTTCGATTATAGGGCCAGTTATTTTTGGGGGCTCAATATGGATGCTTTCACACTCACCGTCCCAAGAAATCTGATTATGCTCTGGAGAGTAAAGAGCACCACCGAAATGGATGGATATCTCACCTTCTGCCAATTTTGCCCATCTCCATGCAGTTCCACGTCCGTCGTTGAGCCATTCAGTCATGATTCTTGCTTGTTCTTTGTCAGCAAACCCCATCCAGGTGGTCTCCCACCAACCTGTAGTCCGTGCCAAAGTAACGTGATGAATACCCGGTTGTACTTCTCTTCCATCGATCACGTCAGTCCAAACTCGACAAATCCCATCCATTCTAACCGGAATGATGGGCATCCCGGAGATTCCAAGGTCGACTAATCTGTAGGGGTTAGCCAATTCACCACATAGAAGAAAAGGAGTCCGATCAGCCACTGCACTCTTTCCATTGGCAGATAACCACTCTCCAAGTTTGATTTCTTCATCTTCAAGAGTTACGGTACATTCCGCCAACCAGTCTAGTAATTCATCACCAGTCACCTTAGTTTGTTGCTTGATGTCGTTATTGAGTTCTATTCCAAACATTGTTCGAAGGTTCTGGACCCAAGCCTGCTCTGGATATGGTTCAGGAGACCCTGCTGCACTCCACGGCCATGCTCGGGGAGATGTGTTCTGCATGATGGCCCCAGCCGGTGAGAGAATACCATTCTTGCGATTGTGCTCACAAAATGAACCGTGGTAGGTGGAGTGCCATTGTTGCATGGCTGACGAAGCCAACCAAAGCACCTTCGTGGTCAACTACAGCCAATTGATTCAGATCATGAGACAGCATCAATGCGCCCGCTTTCAATAACGGTGTTGACACGCCCACTTGCAATGGAGGGAGATTGACCAATTGCATTGCGGAGGTCGCCATCATCCATGCTAGATTCCCATTTACAGCTTTTCGAGATGTCAATTTGAGGACGTCTACAGCATGGATTCTACCAATTGGGACCCCTTCATCTGTGACAATGAAGACATGATCCCAATTCCTTTTGATCATGATCTCGAGAACATCGTGCACAGAAGCCCCCTCTCCAACCTTCTGGGGACTCTTCATCACGCGCCCACAGGTCAAACGGCGAACCGCAGTCTTCGCCCCAGTAAGTCCTGAGTCAGCGGATTTCTTTCTATCTCGGCTCCTTGCCATCGTGCTCCCTAAGCGCCGTCGCTTCAACCACCCCCTTTGAATGCTTCTCAGAACAGACTCAAATTCATCTGAGATTATTAGCGGAGCGTTTTGCCAAAAGACTCATTTTTCATTGCTGCAAGGAAGCCCCATGTCGGGCTTGTCGAAAGAGGTCATCGCCACTTTGGCCAACATGGATGAGTATGAACGATTACTTGCTGCTGAAAGCCTATCAAGGGAGCATAATATTCAGATGGATGCGTTGTTGGTCATGGTTGATGATTACATCAAAGCAGTAGCATCCGGACAGGTGCCACAAACAGAACAGGCACAGAATATCAATGCCGGAATCAGTGCCGATAATTTCGTCGCTCCAGCACCAGATGGAGTTGAGATGCGTACTCCAACCACGGCACACCATATTCGCGATGCGCATAGATACCGAATGAAATATGATCCAAGTTCAGATTCACAGAGCAGGACGCAGGATATCACCGAAGCGATAATCTGTCCACATTGTAAAGCTCCACTTGGAATTCCAAGTATCAGGCCCATCAAGGTAAGTTGCCCAAGTTGTATGATGGAGTCAACATTCTATGATTGAGGTCATATTCCCCAATATTTTTCTCCACTGGTCTGTCTTTCCTGCAATCCTCTGACGATTGTCATCGTCAACCAAAGAACTGCTAACCAAGCCAAGGGTTCACCCCCGTCCTCTATGATGGTGGTGACATTGAATTGGTAGGATGTTCCTCCCAATACTTGGATGGCGATATTCAGCGCCTTGTCAAGGAATGAATAGATGACCATTGCAAATGCAGCGAGAATAATCAAGCGTCCACTGAAAGAACCCTTTCTGAGTTTTAGTATCATCAACCCAGCAGTCGTCAACAAGAAGACGATAATTATCCATGCCAATGATGCATGTATGGCTGAGAGATATGCGACGGCACGACTGTCTCCACCATTGATACTTCCAGTGTATTTGGCCCATGCTTGAGCAACTGCGAAAATCGCTGCGAAGACTGAACCAGCCCAGAGCAATGATGAGAACATCGCAGCATCAGCATTTTCTCGCATCTCTGCAACAACTCTTCCTAGGGTGTTCTCCAGTCCGAGCCCTTTGGCTAAGAGATAGAATCCAAAGAAGAACGGAAGGCCTCCAATCAATAGTGCCCCGATATCATCTGGCAACATTATTCCCAAGCCGATGATCATCATGACCACGGCGATAGGGACTAACATCTTGGCTCGCCATTTCGGGTCTTCCAAAGCCTTGACGATGTAGTAGTATGTGCCCTCAATGCCCTTTGATTGCTTGACGATGATTTTCTGTACATGGTCAATCCTGACTTGACTTTGAAGAATTGGTAGCACAGATTCATCTTCTGCTCCATCAGTGACTAGAATGGCTCTATCCGGCTGAAATTCAGCCACCACTTCTTCCAATTGAGCAGCAATTGCTCGGTCTGAGCGTACACCTACTTTCTCGTCTCCAGTCAGGATGGCAATTTCGACATCGTCACCGCTCTCAGAACCTTCTGCCAGTGTGTCATGTTGATTCAATGCCCCAAGAATCGCATTTGTATCGCTTTCTTCAGGATCAGCGATTCCAAGTCTCAATGCTGCCGTTAGAACTTGTCTTCGGCCAATAACGGGACCGCGAATAGCAGCCTTTGAGCCCAAGTCGTCATCTCGGTCGACAGTGAGGATAAGAGTACGGGTCATCTTGTCCACCACCCATCAACGGGCTATGTTGGTGCAGAGATGTTCCCCCTTCATGAACCATCGCGTGATTCGCTGTTTCCATCATCAGATTCATCCCTCTTTTCTGCTTCCTCATCATATCTTTTTCGCGAACGTTGTTTTGCTCGCAGATATTTCAGTGGATGATCCATCCATGGTTGGTCACACAACCTGTCTTCACCCGGTCGCATAGCGCAGCGTGCATTGAGTTTCAGTTTGCCACATCCCGCAGGAGTGTATTCTCGATCATATACATGGCTTACTTGATATCCCGTAGTTTCAGAATTGAAATCTGGTGCATTGTGAAAGAATTCAACACAATTCTCTTGAGGTAGTCCAATCGTGCTGGCCATCGAAGCGAGAAACAGTCTTCCAAAATGGTTTACATTCACTCCTTGATCCAATTCGGCAACTGCTTTTTTCAAACATGGCGGCCAATCATCTACCTGCACTCCACTCAACTCGAGATTTTCATCACTTTTGTGTTGGAGAAGACCGACCACCATGGTTGTCGCTTCTGATAATCTTAATGCCAATTCATCATTGATATTCTTGACTTTCAAACGAGCATCTTTGAGTATCTCATCTTTGATACGTTGGCGTAACAACCTTGCTAACTTTGCTTGACTGGAGTAATTCACTTCTTCATACAATGTGATCCAACCGCGTTTCAATTCTTGATTCGGTAAACGCCAGCGTGGCCCCGTGATGCCAGGAACTAATTCGATGAAATCAGCAATTCCAATTTCCCAGACCCCTCTTATGGCTGTACTATCTCTAACCAGCGCGCTATCTTTCTTGCGGACCTTTGATAGATATGTCATAGCCACCTTTTCGATGGTTGCTGTATCTGCTGCTAGCAATCTTTCAGCGCGTTCAGCCTCAGCCTGCGCCCATTTCGAGAGGACAATGTCTTGATCACTTGCACAGGCTACCAGTCTTGCATATGTGAAACTGATAGCCTCTAACAATCTACCCCCTGGAGTGTGAATGTCACGCATTGCCATAGCATCGACCCCACCCTCATTAGCGATGGATTCCACCAATCTTAGCCTTCCCCGGCGACGTGAATCTTCCATCATTTCTGAATCGATTAACACGTCCATATCGATACCTTCCTTCTGTGTCAATTTATGGATCCATGGAGCGGATTGAGGGAGGAACGGATATCTTGCCAGAGTGACCTCATCCTCAATGGGCGGCACCTCGAACGGCAATGGCATCAGACCTCATTAGCGGTCGAGGGTTCTTGAATCAAGCGACCACCTTCATCACCCGTCATGAGTGGGTTCATGTCCGAAAGGGTGTTGCGAACAGCGTGTCCAACCTCGGTGTTGTGCGGCAATCACCCTTGCTTGCTATTCAGGAGCATGTACGTTCGGATTTTGGATGGGACCTAGAGAATGATAGCACCAGCATTCATTCATTATTGAATGAGATGAAGAAATTCGATAATCCTGAGTGGTTGGAATCCACACGTTCAAATCATCTTCAACAGATAATAATCAAATTGAATGCTGCAGCAAAGGTGGTGGTAATCGGTGCTGCTGTGGAGGCTACAGAATTGGAAGCAATGTTGAGCGATGAGGTCGTGATCATTGCTGCTGATGGAGCCGTCGGCGTATTTTCAGAATTGATGGACCCTGAGAGCGGCTGGTCCCGATTGGGTGCGGTTGTCTCTGATGCAGATGGTTTTCCACATTTGAGAGAAGCCATCAACAGAAGGGTACCGATATTCCTCCATGCACATGGTGACAATCAGAATGAGTGGAGGAATTTATTGGAAATCAGTCATCAATATTCGCCCCCATTGATATTGACACACCAATGTCCGGAGAATTTTGAAGGTGCTATCAACCCAGGTGGATTCACAGATGGTGACCGTGCGATTGCATTAGCGATTTATCTTGGAGTTCCGAAAGAACGAATTTCGTTATGTGGTTTCACCACTCAGAGAATAGGCCGTTGGACAGGACAGACTGAGCCGGAGACGAAAATGAAGAAATTGATTTGGATGGCCAAAGTGATTGAAATCTCAGGTGTCAAGTGGGGTGAAGCTGATGGATTCTGAAATAGAACAGCAAGAGGCTGAGGAAGAACAAGAAGTTTCAGATCCTGTTTCCGTTCTTGAGGCTAAACGAACCCAACAACAGGCGATATTGTTGATGCTGTTCATGATTGTAGGCCTTAATTCTGCTTGGATTCTAGCCCAGAGTCAGACCAGTGATATCGAAGTCAATCGCCCTGGTGCGGGACAAAGAACAACACACACCTTTGAGGTTCCAGACATGATGCTGATGTCCAAAGATGTTCCAGTCACAATGGATTGTGAATTCACTTTCGATGAAAGTAAGGAAGCGAATAACAGCAATGTATCTTGGAGTATCATCGATGGCCGAGGCTTGAAGATATACGAATGGACTGGCGAGGTTGGAGATGATTGTGGGGCTGAATTCTCACTCAATCCTGGCAGTCATAGGGTCTCAACAAGCATCCCGTATGCCATTACGGCAGAGCAAACACTCCACATGCAGGTGTGGAAGGGGCTTTCGAAGGAAGGCCACATCATTGCAACTGTGATGGCATTCTTATTCCCTTTACCTGCTATTCTTGCTGCTCAAAGGAGGGCATCTAAAGCTCCCAGAAGTGTTCCGCTGGCGCGAATGCGTAGTTTGGAAGATTGGCAAGAGATTCATCGTGAGATGGAAGAAATGGATCGAACTGCTGCTGAGATTCACGACCTCGAACCATTCATCGGTGGGACGATATCGATGGAGCAATCATTCACACCGGAGCCAGTGCTTCAGGACAAGGCTATCGAAGCCAAGGATGTGCCAGATATTCCTGAGATTGACCAGACTGAATTGATTGAAGATATGGAGCGGGACACCTTGTTAGGTCTCGAAGATCCATTGGCAGCAGATAAGAGAATCAGAAAGGTCGGAGATATTTACGATCTCATGAAAGATGATTGATCAGTGTTTCTTGCTGCTATCTCCATATTTTTCCCATTGCTCTTTGGTCCAGCCACCAGGTACGTCTCCATCATCATTGACGATATTCGGAACATGTCTTTCTCCAGCGACGATATTGTCGTAATTATACCTGTAAAGGGGCCTACCAATCTTCACCATGGCTTCCGGCTTCGCAACTCCAAAGAGCAGGATTGTCAAGAAACCGACTCCACCGCCAATAATCGTCCATTCCCATGGGATGATGTCGAAGAACCCCAGAACAGTGACCACCACTACCCAAGGAATAGCCATTATGATAGCGACCATGGTCGCTTCATTCACATCGAGGTCCTTTTTCGAATAATCATCTTCAGATTTCTCAATTCTGACTTTATCGGATGTTTTGGTTTCTTCAGGTCCGACCTTTCCCCGCATCATCGTCACGCGTTCGTTATTGACTGCAGTCATAACACGGAATGAGAATACCACACCAGTAATTGAAAAGATGAAAGGAATCAAAACGAAATAGGTGTCATGCCGTGATTGTTCTCCTAATAATGCCCCTATTAACAGTAGACTGTTGGTTGTTGAAAGGAACCCTATCGATACAGTGGCAGACCAATCTTTGGTACCTCTGAGATCTGGCAATCTGCGAATCAATAGTCCAGCAAGAGCCATCACTCCCAAGGACGGCCAAATCGTATTGTATATCATCGCCTCTACAGAAGTGCCAAAACACCCCGGTCCAATTCGAATATCCAGCATACATTCAACCATCAAGAAAGAGAAAAGAGCAACTCCGGTATTTGTTACCAAAATAACCAGTAGCCACCTTCTGGTAATTATTGTATCAAGATTTGTCGCTATCGAAAGACTATCCTCTACATTGATACCTCTTCTTCTTTTCAATGCTGCATCTAATTCAATAAGGCCCCAAGTGAATAGAGCGATTCCGTAGAGGATGGGTACAGGAACAACCGAAACGAAGTCCATCACTCGCACCAGCCCATTATCTCCCCTCAGAGGAAGTCAGAGAGTGAGAGTTGTTTTGCTTTGTCGTTGCTGAACAGACTATCAGTACTCTTTGATAGCCAATCCACGTTCTGCTGTGTATATTCGTCAACACCGTAGGTTTCCATCACGTGTTTAGTGACTTTGATGTATTTGCGGACTGCACCTTCAGAAACTGTCAGTGCGAGGTTGCCCTTGCATAGATCTCTGCCGCTATCTTCAACTCCATGGGCCCCTAATCCTCTCGAACTGCGTTTTGCATCCTGTATACAATGTCCAGCCAGTGGCATTCGGCGATATTTATGTCCACAGGAGACGCATCTGACCTTCTGTCTGGTGAATGCCAACAGATTGCCTCTTAGGTCTGGAAGGAAGTGAGAACGAACAACGCTGGAAGCAACATTTCGTACATCGACTGCTCTTAGACGAGCACCGAGTTCAATCTGTCCATTCATCTTGTCAACCATTGTCTCAAGGGTCTTGTAGGCAGAAAGAGCAGGCCCCTCATTGATGTTGATTGTACCATGTGTATATCCATATCCTCTGACGGCAGCCACCGACTCCAGCCGTTTGTCAACGATGTCAATCAAGTGCAATACCTCCTTCGGGTGTGGTTGTTTTTGGGTCGCTTCATAGAATGCTGAAGGATAGAACCATCCTGAGTCAACGTTCAATGCTTCTTTGTCAACTTCCGTAGGGTTCAATCGAGTCGTTAGAACCAATGGCGCATCCATCTGTCCTCCTCTATTTGCTGGAAGTATTCGTTTGCTGAAATTAAGTAACCCATCCATCAGCAACATGATTGCATCTTCATCACCGTCGCAGTTTCTGCGCTTTGAAGCATGGAAGAGGGGATGTGCGTACCCCCCAGAAGAATCGGTCCAACCGATGATTCTCCCAAGCATTCCACCTGAAGTGTGTGGAGCAAGTCCGATGATCAAATGTCCTATGAGGTCAGCATCAGTTTCTGCATTGTAATATCTATCGAGCCCGTAGAACTTCTCCAACAGGTCATCGATATAGTGCGAAGTGCGAAGAAAGAAATCAGCAGCAGTTTTGCTGGCGATGAAATCCTGTGGATACAGTTCCAACATCTGTTGGTCACTCTCCAGAACCTTCCCATCGATGTCATGAGAATATCCTAGATCGAAGAGACGTGGCCAAGCAACACCTACTTCTTGTGGGGTGAAATGAGTGGTTGGTACATCACTCATGTCGAAACGAACCGTACCGTCGCGGAATACAGGAACTCCATGCATTGCTCTGAGAATTCCCTTTTCCAAGGCTTCAGGGGTTTGGTCTCTTGACATCAATTTCTTGAGCCCCTTTATCCGCTTGGGCAACCTATCGAGTTTGAGTGAAAGCCTTGCTTCCTCCATGAACGAAGCAATCTTGATGTTCTGAGAAACTCCTCTTCTACGTCCATCTTCACGCTCCCCTCCTGACATTTCTGTACGACCTTGACAAATGTCACCACCATCCTGTAACTTGTGGCACTTGAGAAGAACTCCGGCGGCGCCACATTTGACACAGGTCCTTCTTCCTACATCTGCATTGTAATCGGCCTTGTCAATAGCTACAGAGAATAGTCGTTGCGGCCCTCCATCCGTTCCGACTGGGAAGATGCTGTGAGTGGTTGGTTTTTCTCGAGGTGCTGCTTTCTCCGGCCTGCCCATTCTCGCTCCAATTCGAATCGCCATACTATTCTCCCAGCGCAAATCACTGGATTTTCGAACCAACCAAAGAGTTCCGATGATAGCATGTTCGTCCTCTAACATCCTCGCTGCATGGAGTTTCTGAGGATTTGTTGGCCCTTCATCTGCCACTTTCTCCATTGCTTCTTTACCAAGTCTATCAGTATCTGCAATCGACATCCCTTTTTGTCTGGCCTCGGTTTCTGCGGCGATTCTAACACTGCTACGAGCAGCCTGTAACTCTTTCATTCGCAATCTTTCTTTATCGATAGATGCGGCTGCTTCTTCAAGCTGTTTCAATCTGTTCAGGAGATGGCTTCTTGCATCTTTAACTCGTTTGATTTTCCCCTCGTCGGCGCGCAATCCAAACCCTTCCAACATCGCCTCCCAACCGTTGGTTATCAGCAGATCATCACCATCGTGATGATGAGCAAGGCCGAGTAGCATGACGCATGTTTTTTGCATTCCATGTTCATCCAGAAATTGCACAGTCCTCTTATGATGGTCGAATATCAGTCTTCTATTGCTCTCTTGTTGTTTCAAATCCTCATCATTCATTTGTGAGACGTAGGAGGAATTCGGACTCCAGCCCTTGACACTTCCAGAAAGCCTCAACATCCCATCATCGATGGTCGAATCTGCAAGAATATTGAGAAACTCATCTACCCATTCCAATGGCAGGTCCGCCCACCATGGATTGTTAGGAGGGGGTAACGACGTCCCATAATGCCGGCTGATTGCGACAGAGGTTTCCCAATCAAGGTCCAGTTTCCTGAGTAATTCATGTATATCTTTTCCATTCAAATCTTCAAAGGATTCAATCCCTAACACCTTTGCCATTTCCTTGATACTCTTCTTGTCTCCCGCTGCTTCCATCAATTCACTTGCCCACCAGTCTTTACAATATGCAGAAGGAATCAATTCCTTGTTGTTCTCCATGAATTCACCATAACCGAGAGCGATTTCTCCATTATCCCAGATGGAGATGGTAGACTCCCCGAATTCCTTCCATGAATCAAGGTCATCAAGGCGCATGAATCGGCCATTCTCCAAAATGACCCAAGGCCCTTCTATTTCGTCGCATGGAGTCACTGCACAGGCTTTTCCAGGCCTTTCAATCTTCATCTGTGTCCCAACCGCAAGGAAATCATCCATCACTGACATACCGGTAGGATTGATTGAGCCAGCAGCAAGCCCAGAAGCCCGTCCTCGGCCATATCTTAGGCGAAACCCACCTCTTTCCAAAGGGTCTCCGAAAACTGGTCTGCCCGCAATGATGTCAGACATGAATTTCTGAACTGGTTTGACTCGTTCACTCTTGAATTCCAAGGAATCTTTCTTGGCCTTTTTCTCCACGAAATTTGAGATGAATTCCCAACCGGGTACTTTCAGCCGTTCAGTATGTTTCTGCACTTTTGGTGCTTTCAAACACAATCCTTCCCCAATCACTAGAAGAACTCCGCCGCGAATTCGAGGCTCATCGATATTGAGGACGTGACCAAATCCACTACATTCAATCGATTCTGTGGATTCACCATTGATCATGACGGGGCAGGCTGTTACAATCATCTCAATCTCTTCAGGAGGGGGACGATACTGCAGATTACCGCGGTAAAGACCGAATTCTTCCTTCACCCTCTCAATCTGTGGTCTTGTGGGGATGTACGGTCCAATGCCCATGTCTCTTCGAATCATATCCGCAATCAGGACACCAAGCGCCTGTCCTGTTCCACCTGCGGCCCGAATTGGGCCGGCAAAATGAATCGAAACGAATTCAGAACCATCCGCATTGCTCAACAGTCTGACTTCACTGATTCCTTCTAATGGGGCAACCAGCACAGCTTCTGTTAGAACGGCCAGTCCGACCCGTAATCCTACATCGATGGATTTGACAGTGCTCTCACCCCTTTGTTTGAATTCCTGAGCGACTTTTTGAGCGATTTTGATAGCGGTCGTTTCACGGTCATTATCACTCTCTTTGAGCATGGCTCTGATGTCATCAGCAATTTCCATTCCATCAAGATGGTCAACCAATAATTTCTCGGTTCTACCAGCAAGGTCATTGGCGCGGGGAATCTCAACTTGCAAGGAGTGATCAAGTCCCTTGGAACGTGCAACTTCAGCCAGTTGATAACATTCCTCAGTACGTTCATCCAATCGTATCTGGTAAGAGTCCATTTCTTTCTGAAGGCGCTCCTCGTCGATATTGATTCCCACCATGGAATTCGCTTCGAACGCTCCCGTGTCCGAGTTGTTTGGCGAGGCCATATCCAAGGTCTCGACGCCGAGGCCTCATCAAGTATGCGCGTCATGATTATTCAATTCACCAACGGCATTGGCGATACAGAACATTCATCGACACGTGACCTGACCGCCCTGATGAGACCATGACAGTATTTCCAAAGTTGAGGGAGGACCCACGTTGGGAGATATTGCGAGGAATGGTTCGTGAACTTGCTTATCTCAAGGCTGAAGATGATGAATGGTTCACTCTTGCCAGTGGACGTCAGAGCAAGCATTTCTTTGATACCAAGCCATTGATGATGAATCCAGAAGCCAGCCAGTTGCTCGGTCAATTGCTGAACATGAGGCTTGATGATTGGGGAGTGGATCTAGTAGGTGGATTGGAACTTGGAGCAGTCCCATTGACTGCAATAGCGATAGCAACTGCACCAATAGATAGTCCTCGGCTAGGGTTCATGGTTCGCAAGGAACCCAAGGGGAGAGGGGGTCGCAAGACCAACAACCCCCCTGGGATTGAAGGCTGTTCAGTTGCAGGAGGAGGCAGCGTGGTTGTTCTTGAGGATGTGACAACCACTGGGGGTTCATCTTTGAAGGCCGTGCAGAGATTGCAGGATGAAACTCCTTGCGATGTCCGTGGAGTGATTTCCATTGTCGATAGAGCAGAAGGTGGTGCTGAAGCATTTGCTGCGGCTGGCATCAGATTTGAATCATTGTTCAGTTTGAATGATATCGCAGATTCGTGAGGTCATTGAATGACAGGTTCTCCTCGAGTGATAGATTCTCTTCTTCATCCAGAGAAGATGAACATGATTCCATATGGTCCTGAAGGAATGCAAGTCCATCTTGATGACATGGCTCGTAGACTCGCTACTCCTTGGCAGGTCTGTATGATCAGGGCACGTCAACTCGAAGGTTGCAACTTGCCGGATGGAATGGTAATAGATCCGGCATGCGGTGCCGGATTGCAATTAGCCGCCTTGTCAAATGTTCTTGGAAAAGAGTCCCTAGGAGTGGACATCGATGAGTCGAGAGCAGAGATGGCAGCAACAAATCAGCAACTGATATCTGATTTTCTTGGTATGCAATGTAATGCTAAAATTGTAGTTGGAGATGGAACGAAAGCACCAGAGGTCCTCGAACTGTTTTCGGCAGAGAACAAGTTTGCATTATTCTATTTTGACCCAGCAAGACCAGTAGGCAGCACCACCCATGCACTCGATGAGATGAATCCTAGGCTCAATATAGTCCTCGATGCTTGGAAACCATATCTCATGGATGGGGAAAGAGGCCCAGCATTGGTTCTCGACCTTTCTCCACTCCTTTCCCTCGAGCGCAGAGGTGAAGTGGAAAGTTTGGTCGATGAACGATGGCCTGGTATCAACAGGACTTGGCAGTGGGCCAGTAGGGGTTCAGGGCGGATAGACCGCCTCAGTCTGTGGCTGGGAACTGCTGCAGATCCTGACAATGGCCGCAGATTCATCCGTATTCCTCCAGATCAATTCTCAGATCCATTGGAGTTGAACAGTGTTGGTCATTCAATCGAAGAGCCGGATATTCAGAAAATATTTCCACGTAAGGGGAAGCAATTGACAATTCTTGATTCGGCATTGGTTTCCTCTGGAATGGCATCAACGTGGTTGGATGGAGTTCTGCAGAATGAAGATCGAGCAGATTGGCAAGTTACTGTAGGTAGACGCCCCATCGTGACTCATGGAGAACCTCTTAGTCTCAAACATGAACTTGACCCCCTTCTCATCCAATGTACAGGCAAGGTTGTATCATTGGTACGCACAACCTTGGATGAGGAGAATATTGAATCCATCGCAGAGAAAGCCATCGATTGCGGATTCAATAAATTGACAATTCGAATGGGCCTTCCTCCTGAAGTCCAACCAGTCCTACAAAGAGGACTTGACAGATTATTGCGTCGTTCCAATGGAACAAAGAAAGGATTCATCACTCGTACGGGTGCTGATGAACACCTGTTACTCTGTGCAGAAGAATGAGTGACTGCGCCCTATCTCGCAGAACAGACACCCCTCTTCGCGTCGTGCCTTTCAAATAGGGGGGGGCGGTCGCAGCGACGCCCGGGAACGTAGTTCCCACCCAATCCACGGATTCGGTGCCACTAGGAAGGGAGGAAAAAAAGATGGCAGAAGCCCAGAACAAAGAGGTAGGAGATGATTTCTCCTATATCATTAGATTAGCCGATACAGACATAGATGGTCTGAAGAAGATACAGACAGCATTGACCAGCGTTCGCGGTATTGGAGTACGTACCGCAGCAATGATCTGCGACATCTCAGGATTGGAACGCACTAGGTTGGCTGGAGACCTTTCCGACGAGGAACAGGATGTTCTACGCGACGCCATCGAATCATATTCAATGACCGCACCCATCTGGATGCTCAACCGTCAAAGGGATCCTGAAAGTGGTGAATATTTCCACCTCTTTGGACAGGATGCCAAATTGATGCAAGAAGACGATATCAGCCGCCTTCGAGCCATCAAGGCTTACCGTGGTGTAAGGCACGCATCAGGAAATAAGGTACGTGGACAACGTGGCCGTTCGAATGGTCGTACTGGATTGACGCTCGGCGTCCATTTGAAGAAGTGAGGTGTTTAGATGGGTCATCCAAAATTTTCACGCCCCAAGTACGATTCTCCAGCTCACCCATGGAAGGCCGCTCGGATTGAAGAAGAGCACGCAATCCAATCCAATCATGGTCTTAAGAACATGAAAGAGATATGGAAGGCGAAATCATCCCTACGTCGACATCGAAATCAGGCGATGAAGTTGATTGGCCGTGTCGATATGACTGCCGAACATTGGCAGCGTGAGCAACAAGACATGCTCAACTCCATGTATCGTAAGGGATTGATTGGCAATGATGCAACTCTCGACGATGTCCTTTCCTTGGATATTGAAGATATTCTCAACCGTCGTTTGCAGGCTCAGGTCTACTACAAGGGACTTGCAATGTCGATGAAGCAGGCTCGTCAATTGGTGACTCATGGACATATCTCCGTTGGGGACCAGAAAGTGACCATCCCATCTTACCCTGTATCAAGAGTTGAAGAAGATGAGATCAGATACAGTCTTGGCTCTGCTCTGCATAATGGTGCTCACAGTATCCGTCAAACAATTGATGGAATTCGTGAAAGCGCTGAATACGGAGAGGATGAAGAAATCACCAAACCTGAAGTGAAGAAAGGAGATGTTGAGGTAATTGCAGAAGCAGCCGAAGCAGCACCTTCAGCAGAGGACACCATCCCCGCTGAGGAAACTCCATCCGGAGGTGAGGCCTGATGTCTCGTAAAGCAATAGTCAACATCTATTCTTCATACAATAATGTCTTGATGACAGCCACTGACCTGACTGGGGCAGAAACCATTGCCAAGTGTAGTGGTGGCCAAGTAGTGAAGTCGTCCAAGGACAGTGGAGGCCAATTCGCTGCAACTCGTGCTGCAGAAAGGTTGTCTGATATGCTGAAAGAGAAGGAATTCACTCAAGTTATTGTCAAGTATCGAGGTCCAGGTGGAAACAAGTCCAACAATACTGGGCCAGGTGCTCAGGCGGCCATCAGAGCGATGACCCGTGCTGGAATGACAATCACCAGAATCGAGGACGTCACACCTATAGCACACGATGGGACGAAGAAGAAGGGTGGCCGTAGAGGACGGCGTGTCTGAGGAGGAATTCAAATGAAAGCAGAAATCATCGACGAAAAAGGTCGCCATATCAAGATTCACATCACGGAAACCGATGCAGCACAGGTGAATGCAATTCGTAGGACCATTCTTTCAGATGTTCCAAAGATGGCTATCAGTAAGGTACGTTTCGAATTGGGCCAGATACAAGACCAGAAGGGAGAGTACTTCGAGTCTGTGAACGCACTTCCAGATGAGGTGATTGCTCACAGATTGGCAATGATACCAATTCCTACTTTCCTTGATGAGTTTGTATTCCCTGATGAGGACCCTGCTAATCAAGGCCTTCCTGAAGATCAATGGGGCAGTCCAGCGAGTCAGATAATCTACCATTGTTCTGTACGTGGTCCGAGTCTAGAGAACAAGGGTGAGAGCAAGACCGTGTATGCATCCGACCTCAATGTTCTGGGTGAGACCAAATTGCAGATCGCTGAAGAACATCATCAGATTCCATTGACAACTCTGATGCATGGCCAATATCTGGAATTCTATGCATATGCAACTCTTGGGCGAGGCAAAGAGCACGCAAAGTACGCCCCTGCTTCAGCAATTGCTTTCCATCAGAGGGAGAAAGCCGTTATCAAGAACAAGACGCGTGCAAAGGTGTTGTACAATCTTGATCTTGGTGTAAGCGCTTCAGATTTCAACAAGGATGGAGTAGTCGATGATTTCGAGAAGGTCGAAAAGATTCGCAAGGCTCTGGCTCAAGTGGGTCAAGGCACCGGCCGAGATGGCGATTTCAATGATGCCAAGGGAGTCCCTGCTATCGTTATCGAAAAGGTCGCTGGAGAATACATCTTTACTTTCGAGTCTGATGGTTCTTTCCCACCTGCTGAGATATTCAATCAAGCCTGTACTGTTCTTTCTGAGAGATTCGATGGTATTGGTGAAGAATTGGCCACAGTTCTTGCTTGAACGTCGGCGACAGTGCCATGAGTGCCAACTCACTCGGTGATTATGGAGATAGTATGCAAGCTACTGCTCGGTGTGGCGGACATGTCACTTTGTTATTCAGTATTCATTCGGAATCCGAGGACCCATTACAACAAGGCAGTCGTGGAGCCGGCTTCTGTGTTGAGGCGGGAGTAGAATGCACCATTCAGGCAATTCCACTTTCAGAAGGAGAGGAATTCAGTGTGAATATCGGTATTCAAACAACTGATGGGCCAATCGATGATGAAACTGTAGCCTTGCTGTATGTTGATGTGATAGAGGAGTTCATGCAACGCAAATTACTTGATGAGAATCTTTGTTACCATATCGATGTGACTCTGGAATTACCCTTGAGTCAAGGATTTGGTATGTCTGCAGCAGGGGCTTTGTCTTGTGCTAAGGCTTTATGTTCTCTATTGGAACTAGAAACCGAACCTACTCAGATTGCACATATTATTGAAAGAAAGAATTCTTCAGGTTTAGGCGATGTTCTCGCTGCAACAGTTGGTGGGATTGAACTCAGAACCCAACCAGGGGCCCCACTATCTTCAGGTCGTGCAACATCTTTCTCAAGCGAAGTCGAGGTTCTGCTTTGTTGGGATCCTGATTTCAAGAGGCATACCAGAACCTACATTGATGACCCTCAATGGAAGGTTGCAATAAGTGAGGCTGGGGAAGAATCAGTCTCCAGATTATCTGTTGGTGATTGGAATTCTTCAAGATGGCAGCAATTGCTCGACGAGGCTGAGAGATTTGGAGAATCAGCTGGACTGGTAGATGAATTGGGGCGCAGCACCCTTATTGAACGAGTCAAGAAGCAAATTCCATCAAGTCATAGAGTTCTACCTTGCATGCTTGGAACCTCAGTCTGCATACTTCCAGAGAATCTTTCAACTCCATTGGCGAATCTCGAAGAAGTTCTACTGGCATCGAGCATTGAATGTTTGCGTACAAGAATCAATTGAGACCTGACAAGTCGAGTGGTAGAGAATCGAGGAGTATGGTTCCCGGGATATGCAGATTATCGCAGTAACCGTGTCTGAAAACAATGGCTCCTTGCCCCCATTCTTCGATGTATCTCCCCATCTGCTTGGTGGTTTTCTTTCTCTGAAAAGAAACATCTGCACCATAGAAGTGTTTTGCATCAATCCATGCAACAGGCTCTCCATTAATCCGAACATCATCTAGTATCAGAAGATCAGGAGTTCTCACCGGGCGGCCATGTTCTGCCATCTGTTCTGCCACCATTTCTGGTTGACGACGTATTCGCACACCCTTCTGTTCAAAGAATCTGCACAGGATATCCTCGAATGTCTCAGCACGCTCCTGAGTCTCACTTTGATCAACATTTGAAACACGGTCAGCCGCTTCTGCTTTCTTGAATTGCTCTAGATCTCTTTCATTCAAACGCCCTTCAGGCTTTCTCAAGTTATCTCGGATTTTACTTTTTGACCAGCCGCGCGCTTTGAGAATTGCACGAAACAGATTCATTGGGGGGTAGTCATATTTTTTTGACAGTTCAACAACATCATTCCCATCTTCATACAGTTGCCTCATTTCTTTTGCCACTCTTTGTAATTTTCCAAAATTGTACACGCTCTTCTGTTGTAATATTGCAGAGCGTAGACTGAGTGCTTGATCAAGGCTGATGTCCATTATAGAACAGCGTTCTTTGATCTCGTTTACCCGCTTATCTGGTAACCATCCCCATTCTCCTCTTCTGACTACCATATCAATCGCTTTTGTTTCAGTTTCTATGGTCACAGGATCTGAGGGCCACTCGATATCGATGGTGGTTGGCTCCAAGTTGTTTTTTGGAAAGGCCATTGGCGGCGGAGAAATTGTGAATCGCTTTTCAGCGCGCGCTCTTGCCTCATCCTCTATTTCCCGCCATCGTTTCTTACTTTCAGATATGGGCGGACCCCCATGTCTGCGCTTTTTTTTCTTCTTGGGCTGGCCTTTGCGCCCATTCCCACCATTGGCCATCAGAGTGTCGAAAAATTGACCATCCATGAACCCGCCGCTTCGCCACTCTGTCATTCTTGCGAAAAACCCTTATTTCCATTGGAAACAATGATTTTTCAGTTATAGACACCGACCCATTGGTTTCAAGGAGGAAAGGAGAATCGGACAAACATGACTTACAGACCGGCCATATTGATTTGCGCCATGTTCATCGCAAGCATCGTTCTATCAATCGGGGCTGAAAACAGCACGGCACCCAGTGTTGAACCTGAAGTTATCCTAACTCAAGATAAAGTCCTGACAGATGCTCGAGAAGCCGCTGGCTGGTCTCTGTCTGCAGGCGGTTTTGAAGATGAGAATCTGCGTGGTTTCGATGTTGCACCAGATGGTTCGATATTCATCGTTGGTACTTTTACGAGTTCAATGATGTTTGGAGATTCAGGATTGCAAGCAGTGGGAATGCAATATGATGAGGATTTTTTTGTTGGCAAGATATCTGCTACTGGGAATTGGGAATGGATGATTTCCGGAGGTTCAGAGGGCGCAGATAATGCCAATGATGTAAGTGTGGATTCAAGAGATGGTTCTGCATATATCACTGGAGCATATTGTCTTGGTACAGCAGGTACTTCGTGCAGTATGCAATTAGGAACATTGGCTTCATTGGGGAAGAATTCAGATGAAGATGAAGGCAATGGTTGGATTGCTAGAATCGACAGTAATGGTAGTTGGCAATGGGCCAAGAAATTCGGAACAAATATGGATGATCAGGGACTATCAGTAGTGAATGATGGAAACGGAAGTGTTTACCATAGTGGTTTGTTTCTTAATATGATCACGATTGGTTCAGCCAATTTACCAGGTACTGATGCATATTCGATATTCATGGCGAAGATGGATGACACAGGTGCTTGGGAATGGGCCAATGCGGGGGCGGGGCCTATGGGCATTGAACCGTTTGGGGGAGCTTGTATCGATTCACAAGGTAAACCATGGTTTGCAGGTACTTTCACTGATTCGGCAATGTTCAATCAATCAATACTCATGTCGATGGGTGCTTCTGATGCGTATCTAGTTAGGATGAATACGACTGGAGAATTCGACCTCCTGCTTACTGCGGGAGGGATTGGTGATGACTGGGGATATGGTTGTGCTGTTGATGAATCAGATGGGGTAGTCCTTGTCGGTAATTTTGAAGGTAATATGTCTGTAGGTGGAATAAACGCTACAAGCAATGGATGGTTGGATGCTTTCGTCGCAACTGCTGATTCTGAAGGAGTTTGGCAGTCACTTTCCTCATTTGGAGGTAGTGGTTATGAAGTGGCCCGCTCAGTATCAATCACCTCAAACGGCGAAAGAATCGTAGTCGGGAGTATGTCTGGAACAGTCACCATTGGCGAGCAAACTTTGACATCAAATGGAAATAGCGATGTCATGGTTCTGGCAACTACTGAGAATGGTTCACCCAGTTGGGCACTCAATGTCGGTGGGACGGGTGAAGAAATAGCAACTGGCGTAGTGATAGGCGGTGGTTCACCCACGATTGTAGGTAATTTTCAGAATACTGTGGATTTCAAAGGAAATAGCAATACCAGTGAGGGAATGGATGATTTCTTTGTCTGGCAATATGCCAAGGATATAGACGGTGATGGAATTGTGGATGGCTCTGACAATTGTCCTGAAATTGCCAATCCCAGCCAAGCTGACCATGATTTCGATGGCGAGGGGGATGCTTGTGAGGACGACATGGATGGCGATGGACTGCTTGATGATCTAGACGATTGCATGGATGGCTCGATAGGTTGGACATCAAACAATGACACAGATTATGATGGCGATGGTTGCCATGATTATTCTGAGGATCTTGATGATGATCAAGATGGCATTCCTGATGAGAATGATTCTTGCTCCAAAGGTCCTCTTGGTTGGATTTCAACACTTGAAGAAGATATCGATTCTGATGGTTGTGCTGACATCGATACCGATGGTGATGGCTTGGTTGATCAGTCAGATAATTGCCCTCAGGTAGTGAATGTTGACCAACTTGATGATGATGGAGATGGCACCGGTGACGCATGTGATGGTGATGCGGATGGTGATGGCATCACAACTGAATTCGATGATTGTCCGACTGGTGAAACAAATTGGGATTCCAGTGAGGCCAATGACAATGACGGTGATGGATGCAGAGATTCCAGTGAAGATACAGACGACGATGGAGATGGAGTTGCTGACTTCCTTGATGATTGTCCTGCGGGAGAGATAAATTGGAGTTCAACAGACCCCGGGGAGGATCATGACAAAGATGGATGCAAGGATTCCATTGAAGATTCAGACGACGATAACGATGGACACTTCGATACAAATGATGCTTGTCCCACAGGCGCAATAGGACATTCCCCATTGGGTCAGGATAACGACAATGATGGGTGCAATGATATCTCTGAGGATGACGATCTCGACAATGATGGTGTTGTTAACTCTGCAGATTCTTGTTCAAACACACTTTCAGGAGTGGATACTGACACCTCGGGTTGCAGTGATTCTCAAAGGGATAGCGATGGCGACGGAGTAAAGGATACTGATGACCAATGTGCTGATACTCCATCCGGAACTACAGTATTGGCCGCCACAGGTTGCGCACCCCCCTCAGGAACGGGAGATGGCAGCAGTGAAGGTACCATGACTGAAGAGAAGAGCAGCGGTGTACTTGATATCGACCCAGTTCTATTGTATGGAGGGGGCGCCGTTGGATTGTTAGCAGTCATCGCCATCATCGTGACCATGATAGGAAACAAACCTTCGCCTCGAAGAGATGCAGACGATGAGTTTGGAATGCATCTTGATTCATCCATGGACATCCATATCCAGACTTCTTTGGGAGAGTCTGCTTCCACTCAGCAAGCCCCCAGTATTGGTGGATTCACCGACGAACAGTTACTTTCTGCTGGATGGACCCCTGAACAGATA
>JASMHR010000109.1 GCA_030750665.1 Candidatus Poseidoniaceae archaeon | reverse complement strand
CTGAAAGCGCAGAGGAAGCAACTCTTGCTGCAAACATACCAGATTTCATCGCCAGATGTGAGCCACCTTCAAACAATGGTGAAGTGAAACCAGCAGCGTCTCCTACCAGAAGCAAACCATCCGCAGAAGTGGCCGGTCTTGGGCCGCTTATCGGTATGGTTCCACCGAATGGCCGGATTTTACGTCCATCCTGTCTCCATGGCGGGTTCTGTTTCGGCAGATCATTGAGATATGTGTCTTCGATGAACGAATCGAGATATTTCACCGCCCCCTTCTTGTCATCGGTCACCAGACCCACATTGGCCCGACCTCCGTCTTTAGGTATCATCCAGACATATCCATGTGGTGAATACTTGGGCCATAGATAGAAGTCAAGATAACCGTCGTTTGGAACATCTCTCATTTCATACTGGAAACCAGTAATCACTTCGATTCCTTGGTCCATTTCTAGCAATTTTGCGGCAACACCTGTGACTCCAGATGCGTCAATGACGATTTTAGCAGTTATTGGAAAGGAGTCTCCTTTGCCCTCTATTTTCCAATTAGTAAATTGATTTTCTGTATTGTATTCTCGCTCTAATGAAGTGACCTTGTGAGAAAGCAGCACTCCTGCCCCAGCTGCAACCGCTTCATCAACCAACCAACGTTCAAACAGGTGTTTCTCAAGCACATACCCCTGCTCCGATAAGAGACGTGCAGTGCCATCGGGGAAGATTATCCTGATACCCTTGCATTCCAGTGCTACCACTTCTTCTGGGATTTCTAGTCCAAGATTCTCCACCGCTAACGCAGAGAGGCACTCTCCGCAGTGTACCGGGGTGCCAATCTCAGCGTGTTCTTCAATTAAAATGACTTCTTGGCCATTCCTTGCTGCATGGAGCGCTGCAGAACCACCACCTGGGCCCGCTCCTATGACCAATACCTCGCATTCGCTCGCCATAGGAACCCATGTGAAGGGGAGAGTAGGACACACATGAATCCAACTATCATCCATTGAGTGTCTCTGAATCCGGTGCATTGCTGGAACATCGGTTTCATATCCTGAATACCTGAGCCCCTCTCATGGCGTGGAGGACCTTGGCGCGATGGCTCGATGACCTTGAGCGTCGAGGTGAGTTGCTGCGTGTCACGAGGCCGGTCAAGGTTGAATTGGAAGCGGGTTGTATTGCTGACAAACTGGTCAAGAGTCAAGGTCCTGCAGTGCTCTTCGAAAAGCCTGAACTTGCGGATGGAAGCATCTCTGAAATTCCATTGGTCATGAACATCTTTGGCACAAGGGAGAGAACGCTACGGGCTTTGGGAATCGATGAACCAAGTCTGATTGGAAAGCGTATGGTCTCATTGATGAAACCAGATATTGCAATGATCAGCAAACGCCCTTGGAAGGGATTGCCTTTGCTCAAAGATGCGCTTTCCATGTCTCCAAAGAAGGTTCGTCGTGCAGCCTGTCAGAGAATCAAGATGACAAATCCAGATGTCACTAGATTGCCGATACCCAAGACTTGGCCGAATGATGGAGGTCCGTTCATCACCTTGCCTCTTGTGGTGACGAAAAATCCACGTACAGGTGAGCATAACCTAGGAATGTATCGAGGACAGGTGTTTGGACCGACCGAAGTAGGGTTGCATTGGCAGATTCACAAGCATGGTGCGGATCATGCAGATGAATATGGAGATGGTAGGATGCCGGTTGCGATATGCATTGGTGGGCCACCCGAACTGGTATTCTCTGCCATCGCTCCTTTACCAGATAACCTAGAAGAGTACATGTTTGCTGGATTTTTGGGGCGCAGAAGGTTAGCTGTGGTCCAAGCGGTGAGTCAGGATTTGTTGGTACCTGCTGAGGCCGATATTGTCATCGAAGGATATGCCATTCCCGGCGAGACCAGAGTTGAAGGGCCATTCGGGGATCATTTCGGATATTATTCTCTTGAGGGTGAGTTCCCAGTACTGCAGGTGACTGCTATTACTATGCGTAAGGATGCGATACTACCAGCCACAATCGTTGGAATACCCCCCATGGAAGATGGGTATCTTGGAGAAGCGGTTGGAGATGCTTTCTTACCAGTACTCCAGTTTCAGCATAGGGACGTTGTGGATGTGTTTCTGCCTTTGGAAACAGGATTTCACAATTTACTGATTGCTGCTTCAAAACAACGTTTTCCCCGTCAAGCAAGGAAAACAGCCCTAGGGCTGCTAGGGGCTGGACAGATGATGTTTCTGAAGACCGTCGTAGCGGTTGATGCTGATCATCCAGTCAAGGATCTTGATGCATTTCTTGATGCCTTGAATTCCAAGGTGGAACCGAGTGTCGATATCATCGTCTTGCCTGGTATGGTCGCAGACCAATTGGCACATGCTGCCCCGTGGGAGAATATTCACGACAAGTTACTGATAGATGCAACCACTGCGGCTGAAAGTGATCCATTGTATGGTCGAACGCTGCCACATGGGCCAGGAGATGAGATGCTTACAGAAGTGGCAGCGTTACCTTTGGTGCGCCAAGCGCGAATGCTGCGCCCCTCGATACTGGTGGTCACCACGGAGATTGAAGGTGGGCCGCAAGCAGATTCCAATATGGAAGATGTTGATGAGATTGCAGCAGCGGCTCAGCGTTCAATGATATCTCAATTGATAGAATCAATTTGGCAATTGGAAAAGTCAAAGAATTTGCGATGGTTATTCATCACCGATGATGAACTTGAAATCAATTCCCCTGGCGCAAGGCGCAAGTTGTTGTGGCAACTATTCTGCCGCTTCGAGGTTTCCAGAGACCTGCACTTTGATGAGAATCATGCTCGGATTGCTTGGGATGCGACGGCACCGATTCCAAGCCACGAGGGCGAATATCCAACACGCCGTTGGCCAGCCACGACGATTCATGACCCTATAGTAGAGGCTCGAATAGAATCCATGGCAGTGGAGGAGGGTTGGCCTTGGGTTTGAAAGAGGTATTTGACTTCATCAAAATCGAGCATACACTCTTCAGTTTACCTTTCGTTTTCATTGGAGCGATGGTAGCAGTGGACCCCACATGGATGCAATTGCTATGGATACTTGTGGCTGCGGTTGGGGCAAGAGGGCTTGCTATGGCTTTGAATAGGATAATTGACAAGAATGTCGATGCTGCGAATCCACGGACTGCTGACCGACATCTACCTAGTGGTAGTTTGTCGATGATGACAGCATGGACACTGTCTGCAATCTTTCTCTCAATGTTGATCACCGGGGCTTGGATGTTGAATGAAATCGCATTGCAATTGGCTTGGCTACCTGTGATCATCTTCACCATTTATCCGTTCTTGAAACGAAGGACATGGGCTTGTCACTTTTGGTTGGGATTGTGTCTTGGTTTAGCCCCAGCGGGCGCATGGATTGGCATAGTGGGGGGAGAACTTGGTTGGCCGTCGATCACAGCACTGCATTGGTGGCCCCAGATATTCCTGATTTCATTGGGCGTCACGCTGTGGATAACCGCATTTGATATGGCATACGCATTGATGGATGTCGACAGTGACCTTGCCAACGGAATCCATTCATTTCCTGCTAGATTCGGTTCAGAATCGGCGATAAAGTTCGCAGTATTCCTTAGTATCCTTTATGCCGCTGTGTTCATTCTATCAGATATTGGCATTTGGTGGAACATTGCGGCTATTTCTATGGCAGCAGTCAATATCATCACATTGACCAGTTCACGGAATGACATGAAACAGTTTCAGAGCAGGTTGTTCAAGGCCAGTGTTTCCACTGGTTGGGTTCTGCTTCTAGGCCTCTTTGTCACACTGCACCTCTCGTGACATTCAAGAGCCGGCCCTACCCCATTGGTGGTATGAATCCTATCGTTCAATCACTGCTTGAGTTCAATGAGGCCTTTGAGATACCTAAGTTGGATGAACCTGCTATCGGTTCTCAGGAATTGGTAGAATTGCGTATAAAACTCCTCATAGAAGAAGTACAGGAGTATGCAGAAGCAGCGCGTACAGGAGATTTGGTAGAGGTTCTTGATGCATTGGCAGATATTGGATACATACTTGCGGGCACCATCATCAATCATGGGATGCAGGGTATCTTCGACGAAGCATTCGATGAAGTACATCGTTCAAACATGGCGAAATTGGTTGATGGCAAGGTCCTCAGAAGAGAAGATGGCAAGGTCATGAAACCTGAAGGTTGGACTCCTCCTCA
>JASMHR010000108.1 GCA_030750665.1 Candidatus Poseidoniaceae archaeon | reverse complement strand
AAGCCGCTCGTAACCGCCCCCAGCCTTCATTCTGTTCTGGAACTAGATATGGATGTGGGTGGGCAGGCACCACAATCGATTTGATGATTCCAGATTCACTCATCATCATCGCCTGCCTGGTTTCCACATTTCCATTCCATGACCGCATTCCCCGTCCCGATGATTGTCCCATATCCATGTAGTATTGCTGGAGTCTCGGGCACCTCGAGTGCGGACAACATCCATGTCAATGCTCCTCCATCCGCTTCGGCAATAGATTGCTCAATGAATTCTGGCATCATATCCAATACTTCTTTCGCTTTTCCTGAACACATCAATTCTATCATTCGCATATCCCAGAGATGCATAGCATGACTGGTGATGTGTTCCTTGCTCATGTCTTCAGGAACGGCGGTTTCTGTCGTGAAGTGTCGGTGCGATAGTGAATTACTGGCAATCACCAGTGCCCGCTTTCCACTTGCTTCAATCGCTTTGCGGGTACTTTCTCCGAGTTGCATCATCATTTCTTGCATGACTTCAACCGAGTAATAGTGCCGACTCCGATTACTTGAGATTGCAACAATTGGTTTGTCCCATTGTGGTCGGACCATATGGCATGAGACGATTGTTCCATAGTCGACTCTGAAATCCGGATTCTCCATCATCTTGACTGCCATTCCATCCTCTTTCGCCGTGTCGTGTATCGCCTTTGCCAATTCAACATCGACATTCATATCGTAATGGAAACGAAATAGATTCGGGAAGATGGGGTCCACTGAGAGACTCTTGAAATGTTCAACGCCAAGGAAGTGGGTGCCCACGTAGGTCTGCCAATGAGGAGATAGAATGACTATGACATCATATTCCACATCTTTCAGACTACTTCGCAATCTCTCAAAACCCCAGCGAAGTTGTTCCCAACCCCCTTCAGAGGTGGGCTCGTTCTGTTCGGGATTCTCGGCATAGACTAGGTGTGGAGGGTGCGGTGCCAAGGCCGCAGCAACGATTCCGCCTTCTGCCATATGCAACCCACAGGGCCGAAGGGTTTTGGACATTAGGCCCACGAAGTGTCTCAAAGTGAACCCAATACCAGTCAATTCATCAGTATAATACCCGACGAGAGGGTATGGAAATGGGGGAGCAGGCACGAATCGAAATTCTCCAGAATCGTTCGCGCCAGTCGTTTGAAAATGTCATCATTCCCGCAGTGATAGGTGGTATTACTGGCATCATCACGCAATTCTTGATCGATGGAGATATTCTGTCAAACCCTTGGGGCGAGGACACTTACCTTTCTTCAATATGGAATATGCACGCTGCCTTGATCTGTGTCGCAATCACCGGTTTGCTATCGATGACAGCATTCTTCTTACTCAAAGAAAGGAAGTCAGAATTACTTGAGTTCCTTCTTGGTGGCGCATTCTTATTGGCATCGGCATTCTTGCTTTCCTCAATGCGTGGTTGTGGTGTTTTCGTGTTGGTCTTTGTTTGGTTCGTTGCTTCTGGTACTTGGTCGAGATATGAGTTGCCTCCATTCCGGCTTGGGTTCTGGTGGGGATTGGGACTCGTGGTCGGAGCATTATCGGGTGTATTGGCAATGGATCTGAGAACTTAAGGGACGAAGTGTAGAATTTCTTCAGCCAGTTCAGAGATTGATTCTGAGAGTAGAAGTGTCTGCTTATCGTCAGGATTCAAGACCATGACAGATGCTATTCTCCATAATGCTGCAGCATCCCATTCATTCACAGTAGCAAGTTGTGCACCTTTCCATTCCTGTAGAATCTCTTCTGGCATCCCATTATTATGCCCTAGGACCTCAAGGAATTCCATCCATGCGACCTCTAGCCTTTGCTTGCATTCTTCCTCAAGTTCTCCTTCAGGTTCATCCAACCATTCAATCTCAGCACGAAGATAAAGTTTGGATGTAATCTCTTCTTCTTCGATCAACTCCAGTAACGATTCGAGGTCAGGGAACACTCTGTGCTGTACTGGGTCCATTGGCGGAAGAGCTGGTTCCAAGATGTTGACGATGTGGAATCTTCTTTGTCCTTGTATCTCAATCATGTGATTGCTTCCCACTTCTTCATGTTCTGTGATTCTGGCTATTGTTCCGATATGATGGGGTCCTGCCCAGCCTGCAACCGGATGAAAGGGGTCGATCAGACACAGACCGAAAGGTGCATCATCGAGAAGACAATCATCCAACATCTGCTTGTATCGGGGTTCAAAGATGCGCAGAATCTGTGGTTCACCGGGAAGAACAGTCAATTCTAAAGGGAATATGGGGATGACCAGAACCTTGTCGTCCTTGTTGTTCATTGCCCCTCGTGATTGCCGACAATCCTTGAACCCAACCCTTGAAAATTGCTCAAGAAGGCGAAAACTCAGGTCACTCTTCAGAGTCATTCCATTTGTATGAAGGCAAGGAGGAGATGAGCGATTGTTCTGAGAGTTTCAACCTGACTAATCTGTGGATGACAAATCCAGTTATCCATAGCGATGGTAATGAGAGAAGGAATGCAGGCAGCATTGAATCATCATTGTACTCGTTCATCACTCTGACTTCCATTACTTCCTCACCCGAATCACTCGGATTGTGAATGAAGACTAGATGCCAGATGAAGGATTCTTCGAGTGTGATGACCGTACTTGAACCCGGGTTAACCAACAGTTCACGGCCAGAATCTTCGACCAGTTTCTCCCAATCTACTTCGCCCTCACCCATCGCTGGAAGACTTGATTGTAATTGCATATAGGTCACGTGAAGGTTAGCATCCTCCCCTAGATTTGTTATCTCAATAGAGACGCTTTCACCATAATCGAATCTCTGAATGATATCATATGTCACATCACCTTCACCCAATCGGAATGAGACTCGTTCTTCTGCTTCTGTTTCCTGATAAGAAATCGCGCCAAAGATGCACACTAGAAGCAACATGCCGATGACGCCTTCGACAAGCACATGGCGCATCACTTTGCTCTTGTTCACGCCTTCAAACATGGGTCCGTGATCATTCCTCATTCGTGGTTGGACATGATGGATGAACAAGGCACCGATGGCACCTACTGCCATGCCTAGGGGGATGTCCACAATCCAGTGTATTCCTAGATAGAGAATGGTGAATGAGAACAATAGGGTATTGGCCACAATGAATAGATGATATCGATAATGCTCCCACTCCTTCATCTTCATTCCACGTTCTCGTACATGTAGCCAGTTGAGCAGAATGATGCCAAATGGGATAGCGATATGTAGCGATGGTACTGCATTATCCAAGGGGTCATGGGTGGCGTAGAACTCAGTGTACCATGCATCATGGTACAACAGTGCATCCATCCCAGGAATCCATGAACTGGTAACCTCGACGTTGAAGAACAGATAGTATGGAACTGCAATCGCATAGATCAACAGATAGTTCAATGTGACCTTATCGGTCATGTCTCTCTCTCCTACATATGCAAAATAGATGGTTGTGATGTAGATGAGGAAGAGATAGATGAAAAGATAATGGAAATTCAGGAATTCTGTCAATACAGGGTTTTGGAAGACCTCTTGAATCCATAGTGTGGCGTTTCCTTCGATGGCGTAGACAAAATCCGTCCAGTGGCCAGTGGCGGTTTTCATAGGCTCATTCAATTCATCGGTCATCGATTTCCATTTGATGATGATGAAATAGCCCATGACGTGGAGGTAGTAGCGCTTCTCATGGATGACACTGGCCATTCGCCCGAATGGAGTTCTGCGTTCCTTTTGATTCAGTGTGAACAACCAGCAGGTGAGCGGTGTCAGAATGAGGACAATCCCCATCATAGTCCAATATGGATTGAGTTCCATCAGCCCCGACGCGTCGCCCCGCCTTCATGAGTCTTGTCAAATATTCATCGTTTGATACAGATGTTCTGAACTTCGGAGAAGAATGACAGCGACCACTTCCCACCTTCTCTGCCAAGACCGGAATTTTTGGTTCCACCAAATGGGACTCTCAAATCTCTGTGTAACCAACAGTTGACCCAGATCATGCCACTATCAATTGCTTCGGCAACTCGTTGTCCTTTCTCCAAGTCCTTGGTCCAAACTGAACCTGCAAGGCCATATTCTGTTCCGTTCGCAATGGTGACCGCTTCTTCCTCGCTGTCGAAAGGATGGACCACGACAACAGGTCCGAATATCTCTTCAGTTGAACAGCGCGAATCGATACTCACTCCAGAAATCACTGTAGGCCTGAGAAATGCGCCTGAATC
>JASMHR010000107.1 GCA_030750665.1 Candidatus Poseidoniaceae archaeon | reverse complement strand
CCACCTGTACCTCGAATCTCAAGGTCCTCGATGATAGCAGTCTGATAATTGGTGTAGTTCAGATGGTCGCTCTTGTCCACCATCAAGCCCCTGAACTGACTATCTTCAATCACCACTCTGCGCATTACGGCTCTGGTGATGGAAGAATCAGAAATATGGCGGATATATGCGCCATTATCACACTCATCGATGTATACGTCTTCAATCAATAATTGAGAATCCTCGACCCAGATGGCCGCTGAAAGTGAAAGAACTGCACCTCCTATATTTGTGAAGTTCAAGTTCCGGTACATCCCTCCTGAATTGCCCCAAACGTTGAGAGCTCGGTTCTCCAATCCGTCGGCAACGAATCCATTGACCACTGGAGTTGAGTAATTACCAACTGAGAGTCCGATTCCCTGCCTCCATTCGATTCCATTGGCAAGTCCTTGTCCACCATCTTGAATAGTGAGGTTTTGAATGATTGGGGAGGCCGAATTGTAGAGGTCAACTGCTACTCTATCAGCATCCTCAACAGTCAAATTGTAGAGTAGAGGATTGCTGTTGTAAATGGTCATTGCATATTCGGAATCTTCGATGGTGAGATTATTTACCACACTTCCCCGATTTCTTGATGTTGAATTGAATTGAATGCCTTGATGGTCCCCGAAGCCCTGACTGTGTATCTTCACAGGACATGTCTGTGTTCCTTCTACTGTCAAACGCCCATCAATATGAATCCTGGTTCCCGAGGACATCCATATCTGAGTACAATTTGATACCACTAGGGCGTCTGATGATGAAACATGATATGAGGAATTCAGCCAGATATTGCCACTCCAAGTGGTAGTTGCTCTAGCACTGCTTTCCGACTCAACTGAGACAGGATCAATTTCATACTCTAAATCAGTAGAAATTGAACTTTCAAGCACCACAGCCAATGGCGAAAACAACAACATCGCCAGTGCCAACAGGACAGCACATTGTGGCTTCATGGCTTGCGGGGCCTTTCCCTTCTCTGTTAAAGCAATCCCCAAATGTGTGAGCCTGATGAAGGCTCAGAGTTCTGCACCAATCAGGGTCTTGGTATCCTTGATGCCGGGTATGACTCTTACCTGTTCAACGATGCAGCGGGTTAATTCCACTTCATCATTCGCTTGAATGCGAGCGATGAGGTCATATTCTCCAAATAGCATCCAACGACCAGAAACCAACTCGATTTCATCGAGAGCAGAGCGAATTGAATGTTCAAATCCAGAACTTGTGTTGATCAATACGAATCCAATAGCCATTTTATTCACCTCAATAATCTACTGCGATAAGTGTCTGGGTATCGCTGACACCATCTATCAACCTGAAGTCCTGCATCAGGAAGGAAGTCAGTGACTTGTGATTAGGAGCAGAAACCAATGCCAACAGGTCGAATTCACCGTAGAGAACGTGTAATTCAGTTACATTTTCATGCTTATCGAGAGCAAAATAGACATCTCGTTCTTTGGATGGCAATGTCTTGAACAGTACGAATGCATCAGGCATGATAGTCCCTTTCGGTCATCCGACCAGCGTTCCCTTCTTGATGCTTACCCTATCTATTTCAAACCATGAATATCCACGCATTACAATGAATAGTTGCTTCCATGATGGGCTACAAGATTGCATCATACTCATTTGCGCGTGCCATCCCGGTGGTTTTGATGCATGAGCCGCTTGTCGCTGAACTGGTAGATGAGGCGGGTCCAGTTTCATCAGCCGATATCAGTTCGAAGAAAGATGCAAATCGATACATATGATGTCAATGAGGAATTCATCTTTGAGGTTCCTGAATGCACTCACGAAGTTAGTCAGTAGTGCCCAGAATATGTTCTCATTCTCAGAATATGTTTACTTTTTCAATAACGGCCGCCGGCGTCTCCACCACGGCCACCGGGTCTTCTCGGTCCTCCCCCACCAGAGTTTCCACTATGTTGTCCTTGCATACCGCCTCTTTGTGGGAGTTGTGGTCCACTTTGTTGACCTCCGCTGCGCCCCATTCCACCAGAACCAGAAGCACCTTTACCACCGAGTAATCGAACCTGTTCCTGATCTTCGAATTGATCTCGCATTCGTTCAAACATATTTCTCAGCAACATTCCATGTTCGACCTTCACTTTGCGATGAACGACCAAGTCATCGATATCTTCTTCATATTCCTTGAGCATATCAACATCTTTGCAATCTTCTAATCGATTTCGCATCTTCTTGTATCGGCGCCGTTTCCTCATCAACGCGAAAACAGTGATTGGAATCATGGCCAAAGGAACGAGCAATTCACTGGTAATCAGGTCGATCACAACAGAAACTGAAATCTCTACTCCTTCAGGGTCATATTGTGATTTGAAGCCTTCACCGGGGACGTAGAACAACCCGGTATCTTGATCTCCATATTTGTTGAATGGTGTTTTGTTTCCATCTTTGTAATCACTACCTCTCTCTCTTTCCAACTCGTCTGGGAAACCATCTCCATCTCTATCATGGTCGAGCACGTCAGGAATGAAATCCCCATCGATATCTTGCGGTGTGGAATTTGGGTCAAATGGGTCGAAGGTCGTTGTCTTCGTAGATGCATCCATTTCATTGTCATTGGTTATCATATCGCCATCGATATCAGGATCTAGAATATCTGGCATTCCATCTTCATCGAGATCTGAACAGCCGTTCATGAATATCGAACTGGTTCCCGGAAGACTGGGGCAATCATCGGTCAAGATGTGTCCAAATTGATCTGCCCAATCATCTCCGTCTGCATCAGACCAGATGTCAGAATCCAGTGGCCAGACATCGCTGTTGTCTCCTGTTCCGTCTCCGTCACTATCCGACCATTCACTGGAATCCGTAGGGAAGATATCAACAGAGTCGTTGAATCCATCATTGTCTCGATCCTCAGTACAATCGCTGGTTTCATTCGTTACTTCATTGACACAACTGTCAGAATTATCTCCAATTCCATCATTGTCTCTGTCGCGGTCCTCTTCAGAATCTTCTGGGAATGCATCGATTATATCTGCAGTACCATCACCATCCGAGTCTGGACAACCAGCCCATGGAGTACTCGACCATCCGGGAATATTCGGGCATTGGTCGCCTTGATCAGAAACACCATCTTCATCGGTATCTACGCATCCAATTCTATCGAGATAGGAGTTACCGGCAGCATTGGGGCAATCATCACCATTTTCACTTGCGGATGAATCGCCATAGCCATCTCCATCGATATCATGTGATTGACTAGCGTCGTCTGGGAATACATCATTTTCATCAGATACTCCATCACCGTCACTGTCAATTCCCCATTTACTTGCATCTTCATCATCGAAATCTGAAGTCTCAGACCAACCATCCCTGTCATTATCGTGACAACCATATCTATCTCTGTGACTTTTTCCAAATTCATTTGGACAATCATCGCCTTGGGTCCCATTTGCGTTGTCTCCAAAACCATCACCGTCTGTGTCGTTATGTTGAGAGAAATCATTCGGGAAAATATCGCCCTGAGTCCAATCTTCATCATTGTTCGACCATCCATCCCAATCAGTATCAAGACATCCAAATCTGTCTTCAAAGGACCATCCCATGTCCTTTGGACAGTCATCTACACCGACGGGGCTCAATCCCTCGTCTTCAAATCCGTCATTATCGAAATCAAGAGGTGAAGGGTCAGGGTTGTAGGCATCCTGCACAAATTCTCCGGGCCAATGTTCAGTTCGGGATGAACTGCCATCGTAATTATCTCCAAATCCATCTCCATCAGTATCTTTCCATTGAGTTGATTCTCGCCAGAAATCATCGCCTAAATCCGACCAACCATCTCCATCTTGGTCTGGACACCCACGACGGTCTTCAACCGAGTCACCCCAGTAATATGGACAATTGTCTGAGAGTCTTCCATTTAGATTGTCTCCAAAGCCATCATCGTCAGAGTCAGTTGTTTGAGTTGGATCAAAGATGTAATTGTCGTCTCTATCAGGAATAGTATCGTAATCGGTATCCTGGACTCCGAATATGATGTCCCATTGGGAAGCAAAATTCATCTGTAGAATATCTGAAGACCCGTCCCCATCAAAATCTGCAATTCTGAAATCCCTGTTGTCTTCGTAGTCGCCCGCTTCCCAGATCAACCCCACAATTCCAGTAGTATCGATATTATGAACTCGCATCTTCTTGTTTGAACTGGTTCCAACCACTAACTCTACATTTCCATCTTGATCGATATCATGCAGGTCGAAAGTCTTCGCAGCATAGACGGATTTTGACAATACGACATATTCAAAATTCGGGCCTAGGTAAACGCTGATGTCGTCCCCATTGATTGAAAGCATATCCAAAGT
>JASMHR010000106.1 GCA_030750665.1 Candidatus Poseidoniaceae archaeon | reverse complement strand
GACCGGAGCGAATCGTGGAATAGGACTTGAATGGGTTAAGCAACTTCTCGACAAAGGTTGGGTTGTCCATGCAGGATACCGTACTGATGAAGGCGGATTATCAGGGACTAATGCTCATCTCCATCAACTCGATGTCGCCTCAAATGAATCAGTCGAAGCATTTGCAGATATGCTGCCTGAAAGGGTGGATCTACTGGTTAACAATGCGGGAGTGGCTGACGGACGATGGCAATCGATAGTAGAGATAGACCATGCACATATCTTGGAGGTTCTTGACATTAATTCGGTGGGGCCAGTACGAATGACTCAGGCTCTGCTTTCAAGACTGGGTGGAGAAAAGATGTCGACCATCGCCATGGTCAGTAGCCTGATGGGGTCGGTCGAGGATTGTATCAGTGGCAAGTCCTATGCTTATCGAGCCTCCAAATCAGCCTTGAACATGTTCAGTACGGCGATGAAGAACGAGTTGCGAGATGCCAATATCAGCGTAGTGATCCTACATCCGGGGTGGGTGCAGACCGATATGGGTGGGCCCAATGCCACGGTGACTCCCCTGGACAGTATTGCGGGGATGATCCAACGGGTCGAAGAGCAGACATTGGAGATATCTGGAAGATTCGTTCAATACGATGGAGAAGCGCTTCCCTGGTGAAGGCAATCTGCATATACACAAGGTCCCTTGTTCCCCGCATGAGGGGCAAGAGTGCGCTACTGCTGTCCCTTCTCATCGTTTCTCCTGCTCTGTCCGGTTGTTTCAGCGAAACAGAAGAGATAGAGGGGCTGAAATCCACTGATGTCATCATCACTCCACAGACCCTCATAGGTGCAATCTTCCAAGAGGTGGAGTTCACTGCTACTCGCGACTTGAGTATTCATATTCCTTATTTCATCATCGATGATTCTGGACTAGTAAGCAACTCTACTACTTTGAATCTGAAAGCCAAAGATTCGCAAGTGATTGATATGTTGGCTCCAACGAACATGGAGCATGCATATTTCTTGATAGGTGAATATGGAGAGCGGAATTGGGAGTCACGAGCCAGCAACCAAAGTTGGGAGGAATCGTTCAACACATCTTCACAACTATTTGCCGCGCACCATGTTTCACGACCTCCTGAATCTGGAATCTCAACCGAAGAAGGAGCGAATCACAGTACTGGCTTGGTCAATGGATTAGCGGTACTGGAATGGATGGAAATGTACACTGATGCCAATTCAGGATACAATGAACGTTGGGGGCCATTCATACCATTCGATCCAGTATATGAAAGAGCATTGGGATTCTTGTCTGGAGAATTCAGTTCCATGGGGATGGATGCTCAGATACACCGATATCCCTTCTCTTCGACTCCTGCTGCAGTAAACATATGTGGCTACAAGACCGGCAGTACGCATCCCGATGAATGGTTGGTCCTTGGCGCTCATCTCGATATCGCCGAAATTGGTAGTGGACCCGGAGGAGGAACCCATATCGGAGCGCATGATAACACGGCAGGGGTAGCGATGGTACTCGAGGCTGCAAGAGGGCTCTCTCAATTTGAGATGCGACGAACCTTGGCTGTATGCTTCTGGTCTAATGAGGAGAATGGATACTTTGGGGTTGATAGATGGATAGATGATATCCCAGAAGGCGTGTCGGTGACCAACTACCTGAATATTGACAGTGCGGGTGTGAATTATCCAGGTGACTACACCTTGGTCATGGATGTCATTCCAGATACCGACGACCAATTGGGGGAACAATGGGAGATGATTCATCTCGCAGAATGGTTGGGCTCAAACAACAACGACATCGCTGAAGTATTACGAAACGGACGCCAACTATACCATGAAGAGGGCTATGATGCAATGAAGGACCATGACCACACACATCCAAACACCATTTCGGTGCATGAATCACAGCGTGGACGCAGCGATTACATCCGTTTCGCCTATCGGCTCGACGTTGTTTCAATGGACTTCGGTGCAATCACTGGAGGCTACGACTGCTACCATGCGCCATGCGATACTCTGGAAACAATGATCGAATGGATGGCAACAGAGAACAGGACTGGCCAACAAAATCTCGTCGAATCCTTTGACCTGATCACTTGGTGGTTCGTCAATCTAGCATTCCATCTCGATGAAACCCCGATTCACAACGAATAGGCCCCCCAATCGGCCACATTGGCACGCTGACTGAGGTGCCCTACCATGATGCAAAGATGGATTGAAGGACTCTTATCTTCCATCACGACTTGATGAGAGGTACGAACCTCACAGGAATGATGTTCTCGCGCTTGAGTGCCCTGCCTTTCTTGGTCCAACGAAACAGGTATTGGCCTGATGAACGCTTGACTGGAGCCACAATCACTCCGCCTTCCTTGAGTTGTTTTCTCCACTCCTTAGGCAACTTTCGGGCGCAGGCAGCAGCAAGAATACCATCGAATGGGGCTTTGTTAGGCATACCCTGATGACCATCTCCGACCATCATCGAAGCAGGTTCCAAACCAATACTTGAGAGGACCTCTCTTGATGGTTCAACCAATTCAGGAACCACCTCGATACAGTGTACCTCGAATCCCATCGAGACAAGGATGGCGGTCTGATATCCCGAGCCCGAACCAATTTCGAGAATTCGACCACCTACTGGTACTTTCTGGACAAGTAATTGAGTCATTAGTGCGACGATATAGGGCTGAGAAATGGTTTGATCGTACCCGATGGGTAGAGGATTGTCCATATGTGCTGAAGCACGTATTCCTTCAGGAACAAAGGCACGACGAGGAACCGACTGCATTGCTTCAAGCACTCGTTTATCCTCAATATCTCGAGTGAGCAGTTGCTCATCGACCATCCGTTGTCTAGCAGGTGCTGCTTCGTCCACGCTCGGTACAGGTTTCGTTTTCTTGATAAGGGGGCGGTTATTCGGCGGGGCACACCCTTGCGGGGGTCGCCAAGCTTGGTCAACGGCGCTGCGTTCAGGTCGCAGTCCTCAGTGGTTCGCAGGTTCAAATCCTGCCCCCCGCATTACAAATCAAAAGGATTTGAACTGAACATCAAACAACATCTCGACCGTTCAAGCCTTTGGTTTATTCCTGCAGCCCACATTATCTGGAAACGCAATGCTATGCTATCTTGCCAACCGAATCAATCAAGACAGATTGCTAAGTCCAAGGAAATGAAGATTGAAACGATTTATACAGTGGTTGTGAAACATATGATGGAGGAAGAGAGTGAGCAAGGGATTGAAGAAATCCTCTCCAGTTCCTTGACATTCTCACAAAAGCAAATCAACTATCTCCGAGATGAATTTGATAGACAGAGAAGATGGGTCAAGACTCTCAGTGAAAGAGAGAGCGCAGCGCTCAAGGAACTTGAACAAACTAAGAATTCAATCAGTTATCGTATTGGGAGATTTCTCACTGCACCATTGAGGAAGATAGAGAAGATTTTCAAGAAAAAAGACAAGAGCCATTTTTTCCTCGAAGAAAAGGAACTGGATTCCTACGAGCAAGATCTCTTTTCTTCCTTCCTGATCAGTCCTGGACTTCTTCCTGAGCAGACTACATATGGACACCCAGATGTCTTCGTTCAGGAGACATTGCTTTACTTGAGAAGGGACAATCCACAGGTCAACGACCTGCGAGATGAGATCAAACATCGAACACTGAAAATGTCAGATGGCGTTCTCTATGATTGCCTAAGAAGAATCACTAAGCATGTATTCAACTCACGAGAATATCAACCAACCATCAACAACACATATGTTGCTGCATTAAGAGTACTATCGCAGAAGGAACAATCGTTAGCAATAAATTACTATAATGAATTTTCAGAAATAATCGATGATTTGAGAGCCGACAGAACTGCAGTGAATGTACTGATGAAAATGGGAATGATGAATGAGCCGATGAAGTTGCTGCAGAAGATGAAGAACGATAATTGGAAACAGGAAATGGTCGACCTATTGAAACCCCAGATCAAACTGTTGAACAATGGATTCTCTGGCGAAGCACACGTCGCGAGGAAGTGGAAGTCTCGAGACAATGTCGTCTTATACAACGCGAGCCAATCTCTACCCCATACGTCAAGTGGGTACGCAACCAGAACACACGGATTGATGAAAGGCTTGAGCAAACTAGGCAGAAAAATGCACGTCTATTTGCGGCATGGCTACCCTCTAGATAGGAACGACTTCAAAGGAACCTACGAGAATCCTATAGAGATGGTTGACGGGATTGAGTACAATTTCAATCCTAGTAACAATTCGGATGGAAAACCAGAGATAAACTACACTGAAATCTTCAATTTCAGCAGATTGGAAGAATATCATGACATTTGCATCTCTACTCTGGGAAAACAAATTTC
>JASMHR010000105.1 GCA_030750665.1 Candidatus Poseidoniaceae archaeon | reverse complement strand
AGATGAATTGTCTCAGATTGGAGATGAATTGCGCGAAGCCTGGGATTCTACACAGGAGGATGATGTAATCATCGATGATTTCCCAGCTGAGCCTGCAGCCTTCCGACAATTTTCCCCAGGTGGGATTCCGGCTGGTGATGACTTACACCCTCTGACTCGTTGTACCCATTGTGATTTTGTAGCAGTCTGTTCCCGTTCAGGGCCGATTTCTCTTCCAAGTGCAGAAAGAGGCTTCCTTTCTATCGAGAACATCAACCCCCGCCTTACAGCGTGGGGACGAGCATACAGGTTGAGCGAGGAGTTACAGTATCCATACAATGCGGGCATTCGCAAGCGCGAATTCACCTTGCACATGGAGGAGGGACAGGTAAACGTAGTCCTTGACAATGAGGTTGAACTTCCTGAATGGGAGGAAGGAATGGGCCTGAGATTGTTCGATGCAACAGGAGGCGTTGTGAAGAAGGGCGTGAATTGGATGAAACGTCTCAAACTCGGCAAAGGTGGTGCTGTCAGAGAAGCCGAACAACGAGAGGATGGAGATTGTCTGATGGCTGAAATTGAAACTATGGAGGTCTCGGTAAGAGGACTCGTTTTCTCATTCGATCATCGCGATTTCATCAGAGCCGACGGTAGTGACTCGAAGAAATGGGGAGCCCGCTTGGTTGATGATACCGGAGTGATAGCTGTCGAAGGTTGGGATGATAAGATCCATTCCATGCTTCTCGAGGGAGAACCACAGCGTGGACAAGTGGTGGAGGCCAATGGATTTGCGGTAGTTGTGAATGCTGGTGGGCAAGTGATATTGAGGGCCAAGAAGAACCGTTCTGGCTCCTCACGTCTAGTTTCATCCTCCTGATGAAACGATAATCAGTTCTAGTTCAGTATCTCCTGAGATGACCGCATTCTGAGGAATCACGTTATCTTCATGAATGACCAATACTGTTGATGGTGCTATTTTCAGTTTCTCAAGAATCTCGATAACGGATGTGGGCTCATCGATGACAAGTTCATTTCTCTGACCCTGGTTGACTACGCCCACGAGCATATCAATCGCCTGTGGCATCACTCTTATGACCAGCGCGCTTCAGCCGCAGCCAACAAGCCGCGTTCGCATAGCCCGGTATTTCTGTGGATTCGAAATCCACTGTCCCCTGGACGCGAGAGTTCGAATCTCTCTCTCGGCGCTTGTTGATTCAACGACCTTGTTTGACATTGAGTCTCTCTGATACAATCATGGTCTCGTCTGGAGTTCCCATGAAGATAATGATTTCTCCAGTCTCGAGTTTCTTCTTTGGCGATGGATTTCCTTTGACATCCCAGCCTTCGCCTTCAGAGTCTGGGTTTTCTTCCGCCACAGCAATCAACAACGCTCCATTGTTGAGAATCATGTCCTTTCTCACGTCATCGACACTCATTCCAACTGCAGACGAAGACTCCGTGACGGTGAATTGTTGGATGTCACATTCTGAGAGACCGGACGTCATTGTATCCACCAATAGTGCGACTTCTGGCTCAAAAGCAGCACTTGCAACCAGTCTTCCACCTATTTCGAAGGGTGATGCAACATATGTCACCCCCGAGGCAGAGAACGTCTGTCTCAATTCAGGTCTTTGAACATAGACAATGATTCTGACATCTGGGTTGTTGGCTCTGACATTCAAACTCGAAATCAGATTAGTTGTATCTTCTGATGTGGCGATGATTATTGTATGCGCTTTGAGGTGATTCACGCGCTCCAATGCTGGCAAAGCAGTTGCATCGCCTACCGTTATGAAAAGGTCCTCGGATGATTCACCCAACTCTTTGATCAACGATATTTCATTCTGGTCTTCACAAATCACCGCGACTTTACGCCCCGCAGCGATCAATTCTGGTATTGCAACTTTGGAGATACTGCTCCAGCCACATACTATCACATGCTCTTCCAATTCTGTTCCTGTCATTCCTAGCCACCTCAATCTGTTGTAATCTATCACTGCTGATTGTATTCCCGAGAGCACGATGGCGATGAACACCATCGTGGTCATTATGAATAATCCTGCTGCCAATCTACCTCCTAGAGAAACGGGGTAGTGGTCTCCATAACCGATGGTACCGAGGGTCACTGTCGACCACCAAAGGGCATCATCTGGGCGTTTGATATTGGGTTCACGCGGGCATTCGCCGCATCCACTTATCGCGTATTCTTCATCTGTCAGACCAGATTCTTTGAATGCTTTTTCGAATTCACGATTCTGAGAGGTCTCAAAACCCCACACTGCAAAAGCAGTAGAGATATAGAGGAAGAAGACGACAAAGACTGGACCTGCAATCTTCAGAAGGACGATATGTCGAATTTGAGCGCCCTCTGCCTTCGCAATCATCAATTGGCCGAGTAGCCATGTGGTAAATTGATTTGCGCCGACAACACTGTCAAGAATATAGCATTGGAGATGAATCATCTTGTAGCAAATCAGGCATCACTCCTGCGGTTCCTTTACTCTCCAGCATTGCCATATTGATTGCCATACGGTCTAGAATTGCGCCAGGAGGGGAGATGTCGAGAGAGAACCAATCGCAGACAGCACGCAATAGTCTGTCCGAAGCAACCGGGTCCACGCTTGCTCCGACAGTTGTTGCGATGGCGCAGGAACTGTTCACTCCAATTGCAGGTCCTAAAGAAGCGAGGAGTCCGACCATTCCAATCACCCCTCCGTTCGGTTGATCTCTCCTGACATCGGCTCCACTTCCTTCAAGGTCGAGTCTTACAGTTTTGTCAGAACAGACAATGAACGCTTCTTCTTCGCCCGCCGCTGCTGCCATGCCTGCCAATACCACGACATGTTCACAACCTGCTCCCAGTGCTAGACGTAGAATTTCGACCGCACATTCATGTTGCCCTTCGGGAGTCATTGGTTGACCGTCGGCAGTCACGATGATGACGTCGTCAAGATGGTGGAACATGATTCCGGGGGGGGTCAACAAACCGTCTTCATTCAACCTTGCTTGTGGCGGCATGGCAGGGTGGAGTAATTGCAAGACCATCTCTGCTTGACCGGCCTCAATCAGTGAGTCCACAATCAACTTTCCAACATTGCCTACGCCTGGTAATGCAGCGAGCACTATACGGTGCGATGGCAAGCAATCAGCACCGCTCTTCCAGTGTTGGATGACGGGCATAACTCTTCATTGTCTGTCGACGGGGGATAATGCTTCGGGCTCACTCCTTTGTTGTGGGTGATGGTTCAGAGGAATCATTCCTCTTCCGAATCAGTCTTGACGATTGGATTGGGCAGGTTTTCCAGCCATTGTTTGCTGCCCACATCCTGCCTTTGTCTACGCCTGGCTGCTTGGGGGTCTTCTGGAGACCATTTCATTGGCGCTGCTGCTTGTGCAATTGCTCCACAGTTTGGGCAGGTGGTTGAAAGTCCATGTGAACCGCATGACAGACAGCGTTGCAGTTTTTGACGTGCCATCAAATCACTCCCTGATGGCGCTGGCATTGCCGCCAGCATCTTCAACCACAGCCAATGTCTTTTCACAAAGGGCATCCCATGTATGTTCTCCTGACTTGTAATCTGGAGCCTTCAATTCAATTCTATATTGTGGAGCACCATCATAATGACAGGTCACACTGATTTCTTTTTCTTCATCGCTGAAGGATTCGGCAGCAAGCAATGCTTCTCTGATAACCTCGATACCGGTGGGAGTTGGACATTCGATGGTGAATGCTCCCTTGATATGTATGAATGGTGGGATGATATTCTCAAAGGCAATCTCGATGAAGTCCTTGATCCAGTCTCCCTCAAAACCAGCTTCAGTCATTGCTCCTTCATTGATTGCAGATTCTTCAAAGGCTGAGTAAAGGGTGCCAAAGGCTTCTATCAATTCACTCGATGTTTCGTTGATGCCTTCTTCATCCCAACCACTCTTCTCACCTAGGACTTTGAGCAACTGATTCGCTCTCTGTTCATTCTTCCAGGCTTGCATGGTGTCGCGGCGGCGTTCTTCGGAGACGCTCTTCAGAGACAACTCAACACTGCGTCCATCCTTGCGAGTGCGCAATACCTTGCAGACCAAACGTTGACCTTCTCGAACAAAGCCACGTATGTTCTTGACCCAACCACTGGCAATCTCACCAATGAAGATGAAACCTTCGAGATCTCCAAAATTGTCGAGTTTCGTATACGCTCCGTTCTGCTTGACATCTGAAACTGTACAGACGACCAATTGCCCCTCTTCAGGGAAAGTGAGTTCGCTCATCATTTTCCCCCCCCGTTCACTGGAGGGCTTCGACGACGGTGCATCCGACCAGTTTTGCATTGCCTCCGGCAGGTTGTACCAGAGTAGCTCCACATACCCGACAAGCGATGGTGGTAGTGGCCCGCTTGAAGATGACCACTTCATTGCCACAGTCGCGGCAAGATACATTCAGGAAATTCTTGTTGATGGCCTGGGTATAGCCTGCTTCATTGTCGGACATGATTTTCGGTTCGGGCATAATCGTAGGGGTGATTTTTCATTGCTGCAAAAAT
>JASMHR010000104.1 GCA_030750665.1 Candidatus Poseidoniaceae archaeon | reverse complement strand
AATCGCAGAATTGAGACCATTCATCATCGCTTTTCCATCTCCAAACAACATCATCGTCTTATCCATGAAGAACAAATCGTTGTCTACACCTGCGTATCCAACCGATAGACTACGCTTGATAATAACGACCGAATGAGCCTTGTCAACATCAAGGATTGGCATGCCCCCAAGTGGGCCTTCTCCGCTTCGTGCAGCAGGATTAGTGGTATCATTGGCCCCGATGACCAAAGCAAGGTCACAATCTGGGAATTCAGAATTAATCTCATCCATCTCAATCAATTGCTCATAGGGAACATTGGCTTCAGCCAGAAGGACGTTCATGTGTCCAGGCATTCGTCCAGCGACCGGATGAATTGCATACTTGACATCGACATCCCTCTCTTCCATCAGATCAGCAAACTCCTTGACAGCATGCTGACATTGAGACACCGCCATCCCATATCCGGGAACAATGATCACCGTACCAATTCCATCACACATCATCGCCACCTCCTCTGGGTCGCTACCAACCTTGGTGCGTGTGACCTGCTCCTTGTCACTGCCACCGAATGATTTGAACAAGACATCAATCAACTGTCTGTTCATAGCCTTGCACATGATGAATGTAAGAATGAGACCTGCCGCACCGACCATTGAACCAGCAATGATCAGTACATTGTTGTTGATCACGAAGCCAGTGAAGGCCGCAGCGATACCTGAAAGCGAATTGAGAAGACTGACAACAACTGGCATGTCGGCACCACCAATGGGTAGAACGAACAACACGCCCAATGCGCAACTGCTGATTACAAGACCCCATACCCATTGTGTGTTTTCTGGCTCCCTGACCGAGAGAACCACGAAAGCAAGGCTGGCGAAGAACAGCAACACCTTGACGGCATTGAGCCACGGAGGTCCCCAAGTTGGGAACCTTACCCATTTCTTGGTCAATGGAATAGTAAATCCGCCTTTCAACTTGAACATAGCCATCAATGAACCCGTCAATGTTATCCAGCCAACCAATCCGGATAGCCCGATTGCAATCCATATCGCCCATAGATTGAGACGATCGGTGGGTACGTCGCCCTCCTTGATTCTCGCCAATACCTCGGCAAGAGCAACCAGCGCACTGGCTGCTCCACCAAAACCATTGAACAATGCAACCAGTTCTGGCATCCCTGTCATTTCCACCTTTATCGCCATCCATGCTCCGATGACGCTTCCCAACAGCAATCCACCAGCCACGAGTTCCCACTCTATCTTGCCCTCAATCACCATCTTGATCAGAGTCACCAGTACTGCTAGAAACATTCCTGCAGCACCGAGTTGATTGCCATACGGCGCTGTTCTGGGGCTACTCAATTTCTTGATGCCCATAATGAACAAAGCCGCTGACAAGAGATAGCCTATGTCAAAGACCACTGGGTCGATGGATACCATTCAGGCCACCTCCTTTTTGCGCCTCTTTCCAGCAATCATGCTCAACATTCGATTTGTGACCATGAATCCGCCCACACAATTGATGGTAGCCATGACCAAGGCCGTGAAACCAAGCCATGCAGCAACCCCTGGAGAACCATTGTTGAAGGCAACGTTACTTGCTAATAGGGCACCGACCACGGTGATTCCTGAGATGGCATTAGCACCTGACATCAGCGGGGTATGAAGAGTGGCTGGAACTTTGGAAATCAGTTCAAAACCAAGGAATATAGCGAGAATGAATACCGTAATGCTGGCAATCAATGCTGCCATTGTCAAACTCATCCAACCACCCCCGCAAGACGAGACTGCTTGGGATGTATCTCTCCTCCTGTGCAGATTAACACCCCACCCATTCCAGTGACATGAAAGTCGCTTCCTTCAGGAGCACCTACAAGGATGTCGTCCTCAAGATTGAGATGCAATTCTCCTTCATTCACCAAGGATGAAACAAAAGTAGTCATGTTATTGGAAAACAACATACTGGCAGTGTTGGCCAAAGTACCTGGTAGATTGGGAATCCCTACAATGGTGACTCCGTGTGCTTCGATGACTTCCCCACATTCTGTCAACTCACAGTTTCCTCCGACATCAGCATTCATGTCAATCACAACAGCACCATTCTTGAAAGATTCAACCGCACTTGCTGGGACGGTTATTGGTGCTGGCCGGCCAAAGATTCTCGCAGTGGTGATGATAACGTCAGCATCCGACGCCACCTCGCATACAGTATCATTGACTTTCTGAATAAACTCTGGAGTCAATGGCTTTGCATATCCAGACTCATCCTCAAAATCATCCATTCCTTCAACCTCGATGAAACGACCACCAACTGATTCTATCTGTTCGGCTGCAGACCTCCTGACATCAGATGCATATACTACAGCACCGAGACGCTTGGCAGTGGCAATGGCCTGTAATCCAGCAACTCCACTTCCCATGATGACGAATTTTGCTGGACGTACGGTTCCAGCGCTGGTAGTCATCATTGGAATCGCCTTGGGCACATGTGCTGCGCCCATCAGCACCGCTTTGTAACCAGCTAGATTATCCTGACTTGAATTGACATCCATCGCCTGAGCCCTCGACAAACGGCGCGGAATCATATCCATGCTGAACAAGGTTATCCCTGCATCTACCGATTTCGTGACATTCTCAGGATTGCGGAACGGGTCGCAGACACAAGCAAGCATCTTACCCTCCTTCATTTTACTAATATCAGGCATGCTGATGGCAGTGACGATGTCTGAATCCATCACATCATCGATGCTACCAATACTCGCCCCTGCTTGCTCGTATTCTGAATCTGCATGTCGTGCCTTGGCTCCCGCTCCCGCTTGAATAACGACCTCGAATCCACTCTTCACGAGTTTCTTCACAGAATTTGGCACAATTGCAACACGATTCTCACTATCTAGTTCTGTAGGGACACCCAAACGCATTCACTCACATCCAAAGTGGTCAAGAGGTAAATCCTCACCAATCGCGCCGACTTGAAGTCGGTTCTTCAATGCCACGCTCATGATGTATGGACTGACAACGGCACCATCGCACTTATGGCCTATGTATGGATGGCCTGTTAGAGGGTGATATAGATGGCCGGCGGACGTAGTAAAATTGCAGTTATTGGAGCTGGAAACGTGGGTGCGACATGTGCTTTCGTTCTTGCACAAATGAAACTCGGAGACATTGTGATGCTGGACATCTTTGAAGGATTTGCCAAAGGAAAGGCCCTCGATATGAGTCAAGATGGGCAGGTCCTCAATTATGATGGTAGAATAACTGGCACTGCAGACTATGCTGATATCGCAGGTTCTGATGTGATTGTAGTGACTAGTGGATTCCCTCGCCAACCCGGAATGAGCCGAGAAGACCTGATCGGCAAAAATGCTGAGATAATCAGTCAAGTTGGCTCCGGAATCAAGGAACATGCCCCTGATTCAATTATCGTCATGGTAACCAATCCCCTCGATTTGATGACCTATCACATGCAGAAGACTACTGGATTCTCAAGTGAACGTGTTGTCGGTCAAGCAGGAATACTCGATAGCGCAAGAATGACTCATTTCATCGCAGATGCTGTTGGATGCAGTGAGGAAGATGTGCAAGCCATGGTCCTTGGAGGACATGGAGACACGATGGTTCCATTGCCACGATACACAACAGTTGGAGGAATCTCGATCGACCAACTGCTCGATGAGGAGACTATCCAAGCGATTTGTGAACGCACCGCCAGTGGAGGAGGGGAGATTGTCAAACTACTCGAACGGGGCAGTGCTTTCTACGCACCTGGCAGCGCCGCTGCCATTATGGCTGAAGCAGTGGTCAAAGACCGTAAGAGATTGATTCCTGCAAGCGCTCACCTCAACGGCCAGTATGGATTGGATGATGTCTACATCGGGGTGCCCGTTATCCTTGGCGCCGGAGGTGTCGAACGAATCATAGAACTCGACCTCAGTGACTCTGAATTATCCAGCCTTCAGGCCTCGGGTAATTTCTACAAACAGCAACTCAGTGAATTACTCGGATACTAGCCGTCCAGGGATATGCTTTGCCACAGGCCCCGATGGCATATGCGTCGCGAACCACCACGAGTCAAAGTGTTCATAGGGGGTCGACGCGACATTGTGTCTCGGGAGTCGAGTCGGCATGATTGAAATGATGGACCTTATTCTAATATTGATAGCAACAGGAATCGGCTTCTCTTTTGCATGGATTATTGCAAATAACAACAAGCAGACCAATGGCGTTGACATTCCCGACATGGAGGGTATTTTCAGCAAATTATCCACCGAAGCGCTGAACGCCAATAACGAGCAGTTCCTCTCTCTTGCAGAACAGGTTCTGAAGGTGCAACAAGCAGAGGGAAATCAGGAACTTGAAGTCAAAAAAGCACAGATAGAGGGTTTACTGAAACCCCTTTCTGAACAGATAAAGGCTCTAGAGAATGAGAACAAAGCGATGGAGATAGCCAGAGGTAAGGCCTACGTAGAAATCAAGGAACATGTCAAACTGATGCTTGCGCAGACCGAGAACCTTGGAAAGGAAACCAACAGCCTGACCACTGCTCTGACACAGAGTGCAAACATCAGAGGTAATTGGGGAGAGATCAGTTTAGAGAACATCTTCGAGATGT
>JASMHR010000103.1 GCA_030750665.1 Candidatus Poseidoniaceae archaeon | reverse complement strand
TAGCTGCAGAAGCCGAAGAAGACGCGGACGACTCGTTCGTTTCTGTCGAAGATTACCCACTAGACTCGAGCATAGGGTACTATCCGGGCTGCGTCGATTATATCGATCAGGAGATGATTTTCTCTCACGTCAATCGAGGTGAAATGGACCTAGGCGAGAACACCACTGCGGCATTCACTTTGTTTGAAGCGATGGATGTGGATGTGGCATATCTGGGTAGAGATTTCCTGAAGTGTTGTGGCCACGACCAGAAATGGCAAGGAATGAGCGAGGTGTTTGAGAAACTCAAGGCTTACAACCAGCGCAAGATCAAGGCCAGTGGAATCGATACACTGGTATCTTCATGTGCAGAATGTTTCCGTACCTTTGCTAGAGATTACGAACTCGATGATATCAAGATCATGCACACTACCGAATTCCTGCAACTCAATAAATTCAACATGGAACTTGCAGTCGAGGAAGAACTCAAGGTAACCTATCATGACCCATGCAGATTGGGTAGACAGATGGGTATCTACGATGAGCCTCGTGAACTGCTCGCAGATGTAGATGGAGTGAAACTGGTAGAGATGGAACATCATGGAGAAGAAGCAATGTGTTGCGGAGTCTCGAGCATGATGTCCTGTAATGAGAACAGCCGTGCCCTGCGTGTCAATCGCTTTGAGGAGATGCGAGCCACTGGTGCCGACATCATGCTGACATCATGCCCCAAGTGTGTCTCTCACTTCGAGTGCCTGAAGTTTGAAGGAGACCCCAAGAATGACATCGAGATTCTAGATGTAGTATCTTTCCTCGCCCGTCAAGTGCAAGAAAAGACGACAAGGTCCGTAGAAGAAACAATGACTACTCAGACCGAAATCGAAGCTTGATATCGCAAGTGATTAATTCCGGAGTGGGGGACCTGTTCTTTCCCTGCGCTCAGATTGCCGTAGGTGCTACATGCCCATCGGACTTGTCATCAGGCTTGCGTACTCTCGACCAGACATTTGCCATCAACTCATCATGATGTGCTTGACAATAGTGGAATCGGCGATACGCCTCTCTGAAGGAATAGGCCTTCTTCCCAGTGGCAACCAGATATCCTTCTGGAGACAACCTGCTGATAACAAATCCATCGACTTCGCAGCCGGGATAATCACAACTGGGTTCTTCGGACACGTATCCCCCCTCCCGTTGCTTACCTTTCAATCCTCGGATTCCTCATCGGGCTTGATAATGACCAGAGGTACATTTGCTTCAATTGACTGACCTTCCTCGCAATTGATTGAATCCACAGTTCCAGAAATAGGAGCGGTGATTTCGTTCTGCATCTTCATCGCCTCGAGTATTAGGACCACATGTCCCTCTTCAACCACATCTCCAACTGAAACGTCAATCGTGACTACCTTCCCAGGAATGTTTGCAGAAATGGTTCCACTCTTCTTGCCACGAGAACTGTCTCTACTGCGCTTCGATGGAGCAGGAGGTGCATCAGGAATCTTGATTGTGAATGTTCGACCTCCCACGCTTGCGCTGTATGAGTCTCCTTCGAGTTCAATCTCGACCTCAAATTCCTTGCCATCAACAATTACCTTTCTGGATTCACCCATCATTTCACCTCCATGGAGATCTCGACGAACGACGCCACAACAGACTGGACTGGCCACTGTTCAACCTACGATGATCTTGTGCCCATGCAGTTCCCGACCTACGGCCGATGGATTCCGATTGTGAAGACTCTTGAATCAGGCTGAGGACCGCCATAATTGCAGCGGTACGCAATACTTCCTCGCTATGCTCACTCATCAATCCCAACTCATAATGGTATGTTTCCATGCTTTCTAGCAGGACGCAATTCTTCCTTGTCAAGCAACATCGCCAAACTCGATGCGAGACGTTTTCGAGTCTCCTGGGGTTCGATGACATCATCGAGATAACCCAGACTTGCAGCCTTCCAAGGATTCAGCAGAGTCTCGTTGAACTCTTCCACCAATCTCTCACGTTCCTGCTCGGGATTTCTAGCATTATTGATGCGGTTCTTGTGGATTATCTCAACCGCCCCCTCTGCTCCCATTACCGCGATTTGAGCGGTTGGCCAAGCGATGTTGAGATCTGCGCGAACGTGTTTGGAGCCCATTACATCATATGCGCCCCCGTAAGCCTTGCGAAGAATGACTGTCATCTTCGGAACCGTAGCCTCCGAATAAGCATAGAGAAGTTTAGCACCATGACGGATGATTCCACCCCATTCCTGATTCGTCCCCGGCAGGAATCCCGGAACATCCACCAGAGTAATCAGTGGGATGTTGAATGAATCACAGAAGCGAACGAAACGGGCCGCCTTGTCGCTGGCATCGATATCCAGACAACCTGCCAACACATTGGGCTGATTGGCAACCACGCCCACCGTGTTTCCGGTCAAGTGGCCAAAACCAACAACAATGTTGGCTGCCCATTCAGATTGCACCTCTAGAAATGCTCCATCATCCAGTATCCCTTCAATTGCAAGGCGAACATCATATGGCTTGTCGAGGTCTTCTGGAACCAGATTATTGAGGGGCTCACAATCACGGTCAGCAGGGTCGCTCGTTCTCTTGAGAGGTGGCTTCTCCATGTTGTTGGATGGGAGCATGCCCACCAATTGACGGGCAAGTCCAAGTGCCTCTTCATCACCATCAGCCGTGAAGTGAGAAACACCAGACTTGCTGCCGTGAGTGGAAGCACCACCGAGATCCTCGAATGAGACGACCTCATTGGTGACCGTCTTGATAACCTCTGGTCCAGTGATGAACATATGTGCTGTCTTGTCGACCATAATCACGAAATCAGTGATTGCAGGAGAGTAGACCGCACCCCCTGCACATGGACCCATGATGACACTGATCTGTGGAATTACTCCACTTGCCCTGACATTACGGAAGAATATCTCTGCATAGGAGCCTAGGCTTGCAACCCCCTCTTGGATTCGGGCTCCGCCGCTGTCATTCAGCCCGACCACTGGTGCACCTGTCTTGAGCGCCATATCCAGAACCTTACAGATCTTCAGACCATGCATCTCGCCTAGACTGCCCCCATATACCGTGAAATCCTGTGCGAAACAATAGATTGGACGCCCATCAACTGTACCATGGCCACAAATGACACCATCACCTGGAATCACATTCTTGTCCATCTCGAAATCTCGACACCGGTGTTCAACCAGAGCATCAATCTCCTGAAAGCTGCCTTCATCGAGCATGTACTCTAATCTCTCTCTCGCAGTGAGCTTGCCCTTGTTGTGCTGAGCATCCACCCGCTGCTGCCCGCCACCGGCCTGGGAACGTGCCTTTCGACGACGTAAATCTTCAAGTCGTTCCTCGGTTGACTCCATATTCTCACACCGACCACAGGCCGACACCTCATATTGCTTGCCCAGCAGCCCGAAGGGCTGGATTGTGGTATTCTCAGACGCAAGCCACTTCAATGAGAGGCTGCGCGTATCATGCCATGCAGACTCCTCTGCGCATCGTTATTGCCAAACCTGGTCTTGATGGGCATGACCGTGGAGCGAAGGTGGTTGCACGATGTCTTAGAGATGCAGGGCATGAAGTGATTTACACCGGATTACGCCGAACTCCTGAACAGATAATTCGTACTGTTATTGATGAAGATGCGGACATCCTTGGACTATCATCACTGTCAGGTGCACATGGACATCTATTCCCGAGAACCTGTGACCTACTGAAAGCAAGTGATATGGGTCACGTGGTTGTTTTCGGAGGGGGGATTATTCCCGATGCGGACAAAGATGAACTGTACGAAGCAGGATTGAAGGCAATTTTCGGGCCCGGTACCACCTCTCAGGAAATCAATGATTTCGTTGCAGCCATCACTGATAGAATGAGTCGTGATGAGAAAGTAGGATGTGGAGATGGCAACGATTGGAAGTGGGGCGATTAGATGGATCTGAAACAGGCTCGTGATGGCAGTCGTTTGGCTCTCTCACGAGCACTGACTCTGGTCGAGAATGGAAGCACATTCGATACTGATGCGAAGGGGGTCATCCTCGGAGTCACTGGAGCGCCCGGAGTGGGAAAATCCTGTCTTGTCGACCAATTAGCCAAGGCTTACATAGAAAGTGGAGAGAAGGTGGCGATTCTGGCCGTTGATCCATCATCTCCAGTATCAGGAGGAGCATTGCTTGGCGACCGGTTACGCATGGATTCAGCCGATAATGAGGAACTGGTCTACATGCGGAGTGTTGCGACTCGCGGTGAAGCAGGTGCAGTTCCGAGTGTGGTCATTGGGATGACCAACGTGTTGAAGGAATGTGGATGGAAACGGATTCTGATTGAAACCGTTGGCTCTGGACAAGCAGAATTTCGTATTGCTGCAATTGCCGATACAATTCTGTTGGTGGAAGCACCGGGTCGAGGAGATGTGATCCAAGCGGAAAAGGCCGGCATCATCGAACTGGTAGATGTGGTAGCGGTCAACAAATCTGATCTGCCGGGTGCGGAATCTACCGCAGCAGACATCTCCAATGCGCTTTCAGCAGGTTCCAAGCAGATTCCAGTCACTCTTGTTTCTGCCCACTCAGGAGATGGTGTTCCCGAGTTGATTGAAATCATGGAAAAGGCTAGTGAAAATGA
>JASMHR010000102.1 GCA_030750665.1 Candidatus Poseidoniaceae archaeon | reverse complement strand
GTCTTAGAGATTGAATCAGGGTCAATGCCGGTAATCGAAGAAACATGACAAACCCTTCAGAACCGAATAATAGAATCCCACCTACTGAGCCTTGAGGCCCATGGCAGATGCATGAATTGACGATATCCTCGCCGATTTCGACTCTTGTTGAAATCCCTCTTTTCGGGAGCCATAGCATTTCAGCACTATTCAGTTCTACGTCTCCAGCAGGGGTGCTAATTGTCAACATGCTGGCATCTAATGCCTCAAGATATGCTATGTTTTCGGAGACCCTGACGTTGAAAGTGTAAGTGTCAATATTCCTTGTCATCCTTGGTTTCTTTCTTGTAAATACGATAACAAGGCTTGCAGACCTTCACTCTACCCTTGCTTGCAATGAAGGAACCGTCTCCCCAGATGTCTTGGACATCATTCTTTGAAATCGAACGTCCACCGAGACGCTTGTCAGCCCAGCCATTACAGGCTTTAATTCCACAGGACAATTCACCGGTCTTATCAGCCCGTTTGTTTTTGTCATCAACTTCACCGCGCGCTTCCTTGTGCTTCCGTTCCCTTGCCTTGAAGCCCATGCCCCTCTCTCCTAGTCTCCGTTCATCAATCAATCGGTCTTGTCAATGGTCGCATCTCTGTCTGGACCGACTCCAACTGAACTGACAGGGACTCCTAGCAACTGTTCGATATGCTGAATGTATCTTTGAGCACCATCAGGAAGTGCTGAATAACCGCTATTTTCCTGTGCCGCCTTGTTTGCAAGTTTCAGCCATTCATCGAGTTCCAGAGCCTCAAACCCTGGTAGATTGATGAGAATCGGCTTGCAACGTGCCAATTCTGAGGAACTTGCGGGCATCTCATGGATTTCAACACCATCGAGTTCATAGCCGACACAAATGGAGATTTCATCCAACCCTCCGAGCACATCCAATTTGGTCAATGCCAGGCTGGTGAATCCATTGACTCTCTGGGAGTGCCTCATAACAACTAGATCCAGCCAACCACAGCGTCGTGGCCTGCCGGTGGTTGTTCCAAACTCGTGCCCTACTATGCCTAGATGTTCACCGACCTCATCAAACAATTCTGTGGGAAAAGGTCCATTTCCTACTCTTGTGGTATATGCTTTGACTACTCCAATAACTTCACTGACATGCCCAGGGTGGATTCCAGCACCATGGGTAGAATTACCTCTACAGGTGACTGATGAAGTCACGAATGGGAAGGTCCCTTGGTCAATATCCAACAAGCATCCTTGGGCTCCTTCAAGCAATATTTGCTGGCCAGTTGATAGTGCGGTGTCTACCATGACTCCAGTATTCTTGATGGCATGTGCGTAATTTTCGTGTATCCAAGCGATGTCTTGGGCCAACTTTTCTGCATGCCCATCAGTGGAAAGACCTAGATTGTTCAAAGTCTCAATCTGCCGTTCTGCCAATCCGTCCATTGCAGCAGGGTCGTTCAACAGTTCATTGATGTCTGCAAAGCGGAGTCCCACCCTGTTGATCTTGTCTGCATATGTCGGTCCGATGCCACGGCCAGTGGTCCCAATCTTCTTGTCAAGGCCATCTACACTGCAATGGAAAGGAAGGATGACGTGAGCCCTATTGCTTATATGGAGTCGAGAATCAAGAGGATTCTCGCCCGTCTCGGATTTCCAACGTTCGAGTTCTTGCATCAATACCCAGGGGTCGATAACCATGCCATCTCCGAGTACCAACTCACAATCCTGTCGTGTGATTCCGCTTGGGAGCAGGTGTAATTTGATTGTGCGGTCACCCAGCACTACAGTATGTCCTGCATTATTGCCACCTTGGAATCGTACTACCCAGTCTGCACCTCCAGCCAGACGGTCAACCAGTTTTCCTTTTCCTTCATCGCCCCATTGGGCACCGAGGACCACAGTCGCAGACATGGGAACAGTTCCAATCCGAGTGGCGCAGAAAGAGCATGATGAACATTCGCTCGCGCTCAAATCCTATTCTTCGGTGTTGGGAACCTTGTTTCCAGAACCCAAGAAACGATGCAAAATGCCGAATACTATAAATAGTAGTTCCGACTACTTGTTAACTCGAGGTTGAGTAATATGGATATTGATGAGAAGATTAGAGAACAAAAGCAGAAAAAGGATAGGAACGGATCGTTGGGCGCAGCGCGCCCCTCCCAGTCGCGTAGAACCACAGGCCAGACAGAGCCTTGTGACTCTTGCGGCGCCACAGAATGGATACAGGATGATACCCGTGGAGAAGTCCATTGTGGTTCGTGTGGCCTGGTGGTTGAGGATACGGTCATCGATCATGGTGCGGAGTGGACCAACCACAGAGACGGTAATGATAGAAGCCGCGTTGGAGCTCCGGTCAATCTCGCACTTTCAGACAAGGGACTGAACACTGTAATAGACAGAAAGGACCTGTGGGGTGGACGCGCCAGCAGGCATGGGATGAACACCCGTGCTCAGCGCGATTGGAGAAGGCGTGTGGTTCTTGATGAACGTTCCAAGAATAGGAACAGCAGAGAACGCAACCTTGTGGAAGCCATGAAGTTCATTCGAGACAGAGGAGACCTTCCTCCAGCTTTGGAGCAGGCTGCAGCTGAATTATACCGTAAGGCGATAGAAAAGAACCTCGTGATGGGTCGAAGCATCAGAGGTGTCGCTGCTGCTTGTGTTTACTTGACAGCAAGAGAAGCCAATTTGCCACGAAAGATTGAGGATGTTGCCGAATCATTCGATATGTCCAAGACGATGGCTCAGAAGGAATTGCGAAGAACGATTCGCCTTGTCTCTCGAAATCTAGGTCTGCATCACGTTAGTGGTCCTGCAGAGTTCCTTGACAAGTTTGCCAACGATTTGGCTCTAAGGCCCGAAGTCCTCGGTGAGGCTCGCTACCTCTGGGACAAGGTCGGTCAGATGGGTGAATGGCAAGGAAAGCGCCCGTCTGGTGTCGCAGGGGCCATTCTCTACAAGGCGGCGCAGATGCGTGGACAACCACGTACCCAGGCAGATGTCTGCGAGGTTGCTGGCGTGAGTGAAGTCACTCTCCGTGGACTACTGAGGATTCTTGAGGCTATGCTCAAAGCATTGGGCGAGGCTAGTGAGAATTGAGACTGCTACGCAGGCTCTGATCAATCATCATCAGTTCCACTGATTCGCGTTTCGATTTGCATCAATTCGGTGCTAATCTTGGTCCTCTCTTCGTCTTCTAATTCTTCATTCTCGAGTTGCGCACGTAGTTCTACAGCCTGTTTTCGAAGTACTGCTCGTTCTTCAGCCTGCTTGGCTTCGTGCTCTGCATCCTTTTCTCGAGCCTCTTCCTGACGCTTCTCCTTGTCTTCTTGCGCCTTCTTCTCCTCGGCTTTCTTCAAGCGCGCCTCCTCTTCGTCAACGGCGGCATCATATTTGAGTTGCATATGTGGGTACGGAATCTCGATGTCTTCTTCTTTGAAGATCCTTAGTATTGCGGTCTGTACTTGGTCTCTAGCAACCCATTCATCTCCATAATCTTCGACCCAGCAGTTAATTCTGAAAATCAGTCCAGATGGCATCATCTGGGTGAATAGAATTACTGGTTCTGGATCTGATAGAATCAATTCATTCTGCTCGATAATCTTACGGATTACGGTTTTCACGTGTGGGGGTGATTCATCATATCCAACCTCGACATCAATCTTCAGATTGACTCTGCGAGGCGCCTCAGATGGTCCTCCTTTGGCATAATTGGTGACCACTGTGGTCGCCATTGTCTTATTTGGGACGATGACGAGATGTTCGCTACTGGTCTTGATCTTAGTCGAGAGGAAACCGATATCAACCACTGTTCCAATCAGCAAGTCAACCTGAATCTTGTCTCCAACTTCATATGGTTTGTCAATCATTAACTGGGCAGAGATGATGAAGTTGGAGGCAGATTCTTGCATTGCCATTCCGATGACTAGGGAGAAGATGGTTAGAGAGGCTAATGCAGCGGTAATATCCACATTCAGATGTGCAAGTATCAACAATACCGCTGAACCCCAGATGAAAACTTTCGTCAGCCCGATGATGATGGTGGTTCCTCCTGCTAGTCCGAGGTCTGCCTTCTCATCCAGTTTCTCCAATGCCGGAGGCAGTACCATCGAAGCTGATTTGGAGAGGAATTTTCCGGTCAGGAACATTAGAATCAATACTACGATAGTCGCCATTGTCGAAGCGATCATCGAATCTCCATCGATGGCCCAAATGACCGTAATATACAGTCCAAGCAGGAATGTGGCATAGTTCAGGAGTGGTGCTGCCAGTGTCATTATGTCATCATCCCAATCTGACTCGGTCTTTCCGACTACCCATTTTGAAGGGGCCCAGATGAGAATGCGAACCATTACCGCACCAAGGGCTGAGAAACCGATTCCTATCAGCAACTTCTGCCAGGCATCCAGAGTATCGAGAGAGGCAATCGTGTCATCCATCCATTCCCACATGAATCATCGTCTACGCTTCGCTTTCATCAAACCTTTGTCTATGTCCCATAGCGCAATCAACAAAGAGTGGAGGCATTTCGGAAGGTCTGCGGGCGCTTAGCTCAGTTGGAAGAGCGTCTGGTTTGCAACCAGAAGGCCGGGGGTTCAAATCCCCCAGCGTCCACCAGCCGCAACCCCTTCCC
>JASMHR010000101.1 GCA_030750665.1 Candidatus Poseidoniaceae archaeon | reverse complement strand
GACCTCCTACAGACTGGCTCGGTAAGGATAGTTCAGGGATTGAAAGTGATAGTCATCGCTGGGCTGCCCACATTATGTGCAGTTTTCTGGACTCTTGGCGTGATAGGTTGGTTGAACTATGAAGTTACTATGACAGTGATTATCGTCGGCCCGATACTCTTGGCCCTTGGGGTCTCCTATGGGTTACACATAACCAATCGATATGCAGAGGAAAGTGGTGATAGAGATGAGAAGATGAGAATCGCCTTCTCCTCAACCGGCAAGGCCGTATTCCTTTCAGCAGTGACCACGGTGATTGGGTTCATTTCCCTCACCTTCACGCCAATGGCACCGATAGCCACAGTAGGTTGGGCCTTATCTGGCGGCATCATCATCGTCTATGTTCTGACTATGGTCATGGTCCCCAACCTGACAATCTTGTTGGACCTCAAAAAGGCTAAACATCCGCCGCTTCCTGTTTTCGATGCAGCCGTAAATATCCCACTCAAATGGAATATCCCCGTTATTGCCATTTTCGTTGCGCTCATTGCAGTTTCTGGCACTTGGGGTATGGATAATGTCGAGGAGAATATCGACCTCCTAGGAATGGCGCCCGAGGATGAGCCAGCGGTAAAAAAGATGAAACAATACAGTTCTGAATTTGAAGCAGGGCAGATTGGAATGTTATTGATCGATGGATATATCAAGGGTGATATGGATGACGATATCTCTGAAAATGATGACCCTTTCAGGAATCTTGAGGGAATAGACAACCTCTCAACGAAACTCAATCTAGTCGACCACACTACTGCTGTCAGCATTGTTTTCCTGATGAAATCAGTAGGAGTATCTGTCAATCTCGACGGAACTGACCTCTCGATTCCATGTGAGATTCTACCCGAAGGTTTCGATGAAATCTGTCGAGTCATATTTGACAATGAAATTGATGATGACCTAACATTCTGGAATTTATTGGAACGAATTGACGATGATGAATTTTTCGTGAACGAAGATTCTCAAACCAGACAGCAGATATTCCTCATCAATGTATTCTACAACAGTTTGACTGATGAAACAAGGTTTCTGTTCACCGAACCAACCTATTCTAAGTCTCTGATTTACATCGATATGCCATTCCTTCCAGTCAAGGACACTACTACTTCGGTCAAATCGATTAACGAACATGCTGGGATGAACTATGCTGATGGAAACGTGCGCAGCAGTGAATTGACCGGTGTTGCCGCAGTCTCGATAGCAGTCAACAGCCTAATCGTGAAATCGCAATGGTCCTCTCTGGCCTTTGCTGTTGTTCTGACACTGATAACACTGGGAATAGTATTCAAAGACCTGAGATTCGCCATATGGACTACCCTGCCAGTAGTTGCAACCGTAGCGTTACAATGGTTGGTCATGGCGAAGATGGACGTTTCCCTATCACTGGTGACAGTCATGATCGGCTCAATATTAGTAGGAGTAGGGGTTGATTTCTCAATCCATATAGCGAATCGCATTCGTGAATTGGGAGGTGGCCTTGAAGCCATCCGAACTTCCACAGTTTCAACCGGAATGTCACTGTTTGAAGCAGCAACTGTCACCACTCTAGGATTGGTCACTGCATACCTCATCCCTATTCCAGAGATCAAACCTTTCGTGTCTGTCGTCATCATTCTGTTATGGATTGCAGCGGCCAGCGCATTGCTACTTCTACCGGCAATATTCGTTACCCTTCACAAATATGGACTCGGCACTTCAGGAGGGGCTGAAGCCATGATGCGAAAGTTGGGATTAACAGGAGGGTTGTCAAATGATGCTCAAAGCGAAGCCAACATGGATGCAGTGATCGTATCAGATCCTGGCTCCAAGGATGCATGGTGAGACCGTTTGTTTGATGGCAGGAGCACCCCCCCGTGGATACATGGCCCAACACTGGCTGATGAAGAGTGAACCCGAGGCTTATTCTTGGGATGAACTTGTCAAGGATGGAAGCACGCACTGGGATGGCGTGAGGAACTATCAGGCAAGAAACACGATGCGAGATGACATGAAGATTAGAGACATGGTTCTATTCTATCACTCTAATTGTAAACCACCACATGTAGCAGGAATAGCAAGAGTGTGCAAAGAAGGCTACCCAGATTTCACATCGTGGGACCCGCAATCAAAATACTTTGATGAAAAATCAAATCCTGATGAACCACGATGGTTCATGGTAGATATTGAGCCGGTAGAATCAATGCAGAATATTGTAGGATTGGCGGAAATGAAGGACAGACCTGACCTGGAAGGGATGCCATTGTTGGCCAGAGGACAGAGGTTATCGGTACAGAAAGTGTCCTCAGAGCATTTCGACACGGTTTGCCGCATGGGTGGAATTGAACCGCCTAGTTATTCTTGATGAACAGGTGGGGCTAGATATGGCAGAGCAAATTCCAGTCTCAGAACGCGCCGCACGAATCGAATACGCAATCAGAGATGTCGTGGTTCCAGCAACTGCTTTAGAAGCCCAAGGACACCATATCCTCAAACTCAATATCGGCGATCCCATAGCATATCCGGGGCTTCCAACCCCAGCCCATATGGTCGAGGCTTTCCAACAGTCTCTAGGTCAAGGTGATAACGGATATTCACCATCGTACGGCTTACCATTGCTTCGACAAGCCATTGCTGCCGATGAAGTGAATAAGGGTTGGAACTGCACTGAATCAGACGTATACGTTTGCCATGGAGTCACAGAAGCCCTGCAGATTATTTTCGCGGCAACACTCGAAGATGGTTCCAAGGTTCTTGCACCAGGCCCCCATTACCCCCCATACATGGCATATCCACAGATGTATGGTGCAACCACAATAGAATATCGCCTTGACTCAGAAGACGGATGGAAAGTTGATTTTGATGACATTGAAGCCAAGATGGATGATGATGTTCGACTGTTGGTCATGATCAACCCAAATAATCCAACTGGGAATGTTGCTGGCTCTGAAGAAATTGATAGATTGCTGTCAATCGCTAAACAATGGCCGAATTGCATGGTTATCGCAGATGAGATATACGATGGGTTGGATTTCAGCGACCGTCAGGTCAGTATTGCCAGTCGCAGCAATCAGGTCCCAGTATTCACGTTGAATGGTGTCAGCAAAGTCTACTACGCCCCGGGTTGGCGCATCGGTTATCTCGCAATCCATGACCCTGCTGAAAGGATGGCGAATGTCAGAGATGGAATTGAAAGGATACTGCGAAGCCGTCTATGCGCATCAACACCTGCTCAGAAGGGATTTCTTGCTGGGTTGGAAGGAGACCGAACGTGGATGCAGGGGCATACAGAGAAGGTTTTGGCCCAAAGGAACCTTTGCATACAGAGAATTGGAGAGATTGAGGGTTTAGAAGTGCAAAGTCCAGGAGGTGCATTCTACATGTTCGTGAAATTAACCGATGAAAAATGGGCGGAAGATGATAAGAGGTTCGTTCTTGACCTATTGCACGAAGAACACGTGCTTGTAGTGCATGGAAGTGGTTTCTCAAGTGAACTTGGAAAGGGACACTTTCGTCTTGTATACCTGCCTGATGTCGATGTCCTGAACGAGGCATTTGATCGAATTGATTCTTTCTTGAGCAGGCACAGACTTTGATTTTTGTGTTGCGAAACCATGACTTTGATGACCCCGCAGGATTTCGCACAGGCATGGGCAGGGGCCGGCCGAGGTCTTCTAGACTTCAGATTGCAGTGATTCTGCTTCTCAGTCTAGCGTCTTTGACAATATCCACCGTAGCTGCAGCACAAGATGCCGAGGCCGGAGCCATAGTGAAAGATACTGGGGCACTAAAAATCGAACATCTATATCCATTATTTCTGATGTTGGTGATGGCATTTCTGGTATGGAGATACATGGTTCCAGGTGCTCTTTCATCGCTGCAGGTAGCCTTTGAAATCGATGATGGCCTGATGGAGGTCCATCGTTTAACGAGAAGCCGAGTCGATGCCCGAGAATTGTTGAAATTACCCAAAGTGGGACTAGGGATTCTCGCCTATATGATGGCTATTTCAGGAGTATTATTGCTGCTGGCTGAACTTGTCATCAATCCAGAAGTATATCTTCAGATTAATGTCATGATTATGGCGGGATTGATTCTTATTCCAGTGATTTTCTCGCCATTGGTGACCTTGAATGCTCAACTAGAGCAATTGAGCGGTCAATCGACCAAGAAGAAGAGTCCACTTACCGCACTGATCAAGCGCCTGCTCACTCTTTCGGTACTGTTAGCAGCCACGGGGGCAGTATTCTGGTACAGCATTCAGTTGAATGGAGTAGTCACGCCCATCTGGTTCACATATGGCCTATTGGTGTTCATGGGACCTACAATTCTAGCCTATGGAAGAATCATGGGTGCCTCTTGGAACATGTTAATGCTATCCAAGATGCGAACCCTGTTGAAAAAGCAGACACCAATAGATCCTGATACTCCAACCTTGATGAAGCAGCTCAGTGCAATTATCTTGCTTCTGTTCTTGTTGACGATGCCATTGGCTGCGATGAATGGAATAATCACTGTTCTGTATGTCATGCTGGATGAACCCGCAAATTCAGATGATATTCTCAATTTCGGAGGATTGCTCGGACACTCGCTCTATCAATGGGCGATACAAGATGGAGCGGTACAGGAAGTTCTCAAACAATGGGTCGACGTCAAGGACATGGCAGGATTTCTGGCCATTTACTTATCACTGAATGTTGCAATTGTTGGACTTGCTTTCATCTTTGAGTTGACTGGTAACCTGTTTCTTGGGGGGCAGACATTCGGAGGTATTGGTGGCGTATTGTTGGCATCCCCTAGGGAGATACGTTCCGAAGAGCCTTCTCAAGCA
>JASMHR010000100.1 GCA_030750665.1 Candidatus Poseidoniaceae archaeon | reverse complement strand
CTCTGCGAAATGCGAAATTAGAATTCTGGCATTTTGGACAGGTCCAATCGCCACCCTTGTCTCCATCATTTCTGCGGCCTCCACCACGCTGGTCTCTTCCGCCACGACGATCTCCTCCACGTCGGTCCCCTCCTCCTGATCTAGGTGCTTGACAGCGGTTGCATTCCTGACGGAATGAGAAGTTCGAATTCTGGCATTTTGGACAGGTCCAATCTCCACCTCTGTCTCCGTCGTTTCTGCTGTTTCCACCACGTCGGTCTCCACCACGTCGGTCTCCACCACGTCGGTCTCCACCACGTCGGTCTCCGCCACGTCGGTCTCCGCCACGTCGGTCTCCACCACGTCGGTCTTGACCTCTGCGTTCGTCGTTGCGGCCGCGTCCATCATGTTTGCGTTCATCCCATCCACTTTGTCGGCTTTGGACTTCCAGATGTAGGCCGATGATTTGAGTTGGATCAGTATCTAGTTTGAGTTTCATGTGAACCATTGGCTCCTCGACATGACCGATTACAGTATCAACGATTCCAACTACACGTCCACCGCCATCGATGAGTCTGCTTCCTAAGGCAGGTGACGAGCCAGTGAAACTGACCAGTAGGCCATTCTCATGGCTGGGGCGCTCTACGATGCCACGAAACATGCGCTTTCTCCATCCGCTGCGGTTTGACCGGTGGGGATGAACCCTCCGATTGCTCAATCATCACGAAATCTGCTTGTCCACAGTCCTGCGATAGCGAGTATCATGATGGTTGCAAGTAGTCCAGGGGCCGGAAGTCCACCGCCCTCTTCACTGTTCGACAATGGTGGTGGGGAAGGAGCTGATGGCAGGTCATCTTCAGTCGGTGCTGGGACATTGATTGTCATGGTGGTGGATTTTCCCCAATCGTCGCTTGCAATCAACGTGATAACATAGTTATCAGCACTATTGCTGCATCCAACCACGCTTACATCAGCACTCCAGATAGAGCCATCAGGAGTAACTCCTGTGTCATATCCGCATACTTCGATGGTAATGTCGACTTCATCTCCATCAGCGTCGAATACTGTGCCACTCATCGTGTATTGGTATCCGTCTGAATCCCATGTTCCATTGTCTCCATCTCTGGTCTTGGAGATACTCATTTCAGGTGGGCGGCTCTCTTTGATGATGCCCAAGTCGATATCGAATGCCCAATCCGCCATGTTGGCTCCAGAGACTCTGATGCTGAAGTGGACTGGTCCTGGAGACATGACTGAGATGTCAGTTGAAATAATGCTTTCAGTCTCTGGTCCGTCTGATGATGCAGTCTCTCCAGTCGCATCATCTTGAGTAGGTGTAATCCAAACGCTTAGATTGCTTCTGTCAGCATTTGAAGCCATGGTGATGTTGACTATCTCCATGTATTCTCCAGCGGTCGCAGAGAATACGATTGGCTGCTCCAGTGTCCATGTTCTAGTTTCACCAGTGTGATTTTCTCCACTTTTCTCTTGCCATTCAGGGGTACAGGTCAGTTCTGCACTGTCACTGTTTCCGTTTCCAGGAGTAATATAAATTCCATCGTTTTCAGAGTCTAGAATCCATTGGTTACTGATTTCACACACATAGTCAACTGGTGCATCTTCTTCAATCCATGATTGTATTGTTTCTTCATCTGCAAGCAGGGTTTTTCCAGAATCAATCAGCATCGGTATCGACGCGCCTTCGGCCGGAGCCGTAGCCGACCATGTGGGTGGATAGTCTGGCGGAGGTATTGCGGTGGTGAAATCGATGAAGAGGTTCTTGCCCATTGGCCAATCTGCCAGATTATAATTGATTTCGAAAGTGACCTCAAGTTGGCCATCTTCAAGAGTTCTCGATGTTGGTTCGTCGACAGAAACACTCACTCCATCTTCTTGCACATCAAAATCGGCGATTCGCAATCCTTCAACGGGTGGCAAATAAAATATCATCTCGGCATCTGTCATGTTGGTGACGTTCATCGCAAGAGTGAATGGTTGTGTGCCAAGACTTGGTAACTTATTGTAAACCATGTTGTGGTCAGGGTCATCATCATCTTCGGCTTGAAGGAGATAGATCTCCAGATTATCGGTGACGTGAACTGGAACTTCCTTGCAACCGCTGCTTGCGAAAACGTTCTGACAGTCTCTGGTTTCAGCATGTTCATCTGGAACAAGGTTCAGTTCATCCAATGCAATACCCTCTTCCACCCAAGTCAATTCATTCCAGTCTACTCCTCCGCGGTGTGGTTGACCTTCTCTGATTCCTATTCTAGTGGTCATGTCGGAGACGCATTTTGGACCAACGCTTCGGACACCTTCTCTTTCGTCTGTGGATAGCCAGTCATTGTCCCCCCCTGGAAAACCTTCGAACAGGCCATCCATTGCTTCTCTGACATCTGCAGCCAGACTCTGATTGACCCATGCGGTGGCATTGGTGGTAGTGGTTGACCAGTCATCATAGACATTCACTTCGAAGAGGGCATGGTTGTATGCGAACATATCTTCAAACGTGTAATTGGAACAATCGACATCCCCTAGTTGACGTCCATCAACTTGCAGGATATTCTTTTCAGTAAGCCGACCATCAGGATTGAAAATCAAAGTCACTGAAGTCAACATCAACAGCATCAGAAACAGTCCGGTCACCCGAGTACCAAGTCTTGTCATGGTTATGTGGGGTTATTGCTAGTGGATAGGTCTTGCGTTTCTACGCCGCTAGGGGCGCTAAGTCAGGGTTGTATCTTTTCAAAGCGGCGAATGAAAGCAACCAGTGGCAAAATGGTCCACAGAACAGTGGCCAGAGATACCCACAGAATGGAGATATTGCGACTCAGATCGTCAGCGAGCCGCATTTCTAACAATAGATGGTAAACTCCGTTTGGGGAGAATAAGTCAACTTTGGCTGAGAAGGCTTCGAAAACTGCGCTTGAGGTATCGTTTGATTCAACTCCGAGGGCGCTGGCGATCAGGACAGTCACCAACAACCAGACCATCGTGAAAAGTAGCCATGCACCGATTCCCAGAGCAATCGCAGAACCCATGTCTCGTGCCAGACTTGATGCGTACATCTGGATGACAGCATACCAGAACAACAGGAGAGCAGTCGCTCCAAGGAATAGTCCAGCATCTGCGAATGAAGTCCATTCTCCCATCTGGAGGCGAATCAATACGATACCTATCATACTCAGAATGATTGTTGGAAGTGCTACTGCTAACCAAGTGCTGATCAACATAGAAAGTGCCAGTTCTTTGCGCTCTATCGGTTGTGATAATTCGATTGCCAAAGTGCCAGATAACCTAGCCTTACTGATTCCATCAAAACCAAATAGCACAACACCAAGAGTTGCTGAGAGAAGAATGAACAATGAGGCTAGAAACAGAACTTCGTAAGGCGTATCTGCAGTTATTGTCGAGGGTAAGGTTGCATCGGGGTCAGACAACCCCCAACATGAACCGAGGATGAAAAGAGTCAGCAGGGGGGCGAGTATCAGCATCCGCAGCGATCTCGTTCGTTGTCCTAGGTCGTCAAATGCCAAGGCGAGCACTTTGTGGAAATTCATTCCTCTTCCACCTCTTTTCGTTGTAAGGGTACCATCATTGCTTCTGCAACTGTCAATGAGATGTCATCTTCTCCTGTTGCGGCACTGAGCATTTCGGCAAGGTCAGCAAGTCTTGCTTCTATTCTGTACGGCGTCATACCTGCTTTGTGCAGTCGTTTGACCAAATCTTCTCTCATCTTGATGGACCATCCCTCACTCCTCTCCAAGGTGGCGCTCCAGCCATCTTCAGCAGAGTATTCGATGAGTTCGCCGAATTCACTCAGTAGTTCGTTGGGGTCGCCATTGCTTCCTTCGATAATCAGCCTTCTGTCCAGCCTCAGTTTCTTTCTTACCGTATTCAATTCTCCATCAATAATCACTTGTCCTTGATTGAGTAGTACGACACGGTCGACTATGGCTTCCAATTCAAGCAATAGATGGGAAGAGACGATGATTGTGGTTCCACGTTCTGATAGTTGGAGCATAAGTTTCTGTAGAGCCTTCTGAGCAACGGGGTCCAGTCCAGTGAATGGCTCATCGAGGAGTAGGATTCTAGGCGAGCCTATCATCGCTGCAGCCAGAGATAATCTCTGTCTCATTCCAGCGCTCAAACTATCGAGGGATTCGTTGCAACGGCTTTTCAACCCTACAAGTTCAATGAGGTCTCCAACTTCTGCTTCTCGCATCAATGACAGTCTGTGCAGAATCTTGGCTGGAGTACTGGTCCCTTGCCATCGCACATTGTCAGGCATGAAGCCAATGTTCCGTCTTGCTGAGTGCTCATTCTTCAGGTCTTTCCATTCCTTGTTGTCAAATTGCACTCTACCTGAGTCAGCGGGTCTCAATCCACACATCAAATGCAGCAGTGTTGTTTTTCCTGCGCCGTTGGGACCTACTAGGCCTACGATAGAGCCTGAAGGGATAGAGAAAGAGATGTTGTGAATCCCAGGTCCTAGTTTGGTAGCCCAAGGATTGCTCAATCTTGGAGTAGCAATTCTATGCCTGTAGGACAGCCCGTCCACACGCAACTGGGCTCCATCCATGTATCTCCAGAGTCAGGTCCATTTGTGGAATCTTCGCTTCTCAACCTCCAATCACCTCAAGACTGACACCCTCCACGAACTGCCATGGACCCGGTAGAAACAGTAGTAGGAGTATTACTGCTGTTGGGTTTTGGCTATGGTCTCTTTTCCCTCTTCCAGAATAAGGGTAGTGTGCGAATTGATATCGATTCCACACAGGAACACACCTACACTTCGCGGGTGGTGGAAGCCGCAGTGGAGATGTATGAGCAGACGGACCTTTCTCCAGTCGTAGAGTCTGATGATTCACATCTTGAGAAACTAGAGGAATTGCGAGCCAAAGCCCGTAAGGAATGGACTGCTGAGGAGAAAGAGGAATTTGAGAGGGTGGAGAAGGAGCGTCTTCGACAGTATGCAGAGATGGCGATGGGTCTGCCGGGACAATTTG